>JALNWR010000145.1 GCA_023230795.1 Candidatus Cloacimonadota bacterium | reverse complement strand
CTTCTCCACCTTGTGACTGGGATGGGTAAGCTGCTTGATCAAAACGCCGTCGTTGCAAAAGAGCAGCAGACCCTCGGTATTCTTATCCAGCCTTCCAGCATAAGGCAGATGGGCATATTCATCCGGCAAAAGATCATATACGGTTTTGCGGCTGTATTCATCCTTTTGGGATACTACATAGCCCAGGGGTTTATTTAGCACCAGAAAGAGTTTCTCCTCCGGCATCAGCAGCTTCCCCTGATAGCGAACTTCATCCTGATTGGGATCAATCTGAGAGGCCAGATCGGTGCAGACAGCGCCGTTTATGGATATCTCACCATCGGTGATGAGCTTTTCCACCTTGCGTCTGCTGCCCAGCCCGCAATCCGCCAGAAAGCGGTTCAGCCTCACCTTGTCACCAGGCTTCGAGGCTGTTTTGGATGACTGTTTTGAAGATGCTTGCGAAGATTTCATTTAAGGCTTCCTCTTTGGTCCCGAATCGAGCGGTACTGTCATCGGAAACTTTATATATTTCGGTGATCCTGAGCGAGCTGTTTTCATAGATGACCTCATTTTTTATCAGGTCGGTAAAGCTCAGGTTCAAAACTATTATCAATTGATAATCTTGCACCTGATTGGCGCTGTCATAGCTGTAAATCTTCTCTTCAAAAGAGCTGATTTTACCTTCTAAACTGCAATCTGGATCTTGGGTTACTAATTTTAACCGGCCGTCATTTCGCACGGATAAAGAAAGCCCGTTCAGGGCTTTATCTGCTAACCCAAACTCAGCAGATTGATTCTCAAACGGCTCCACCCGAATTTTTTTTAAATGCGGGTAAGCGTTTGAATAAACTGAATAGTAGCAGCTACCGAGTAGTGCCAATATCAGACTCGCGAAAATAAATCTCTTGACCATTATGCCATATCCTAAAATATCTCGTTTACTTGTCAAGTTAAACCTTGCATCATAGAATAAAAATATTAAAATGCTACCTAAAACAGGAGGTAAATCGATGGCTAAGAAATATATTTCAAAAGCCGAAGCTGCCAAGAAACTGAAGGTTTCAGACCGCGTGATCCAGGAGATGATCAATAGTAAGATCTTCGAAACCAAGATAGTGGGTAAAAACGAGAAAATCGACGAAGATTCTCTGAACGAATGGCTGGAAAACCTAAACGAAAACGAAGAGAAAATGCTGGCTCTAAAGCGTGTAATCTGCCACTTTGAAGAATACATGCGCCCGGATAACATCTTCCTGGATTTTCATGCCGAAAACAAATACGATGCAATCCGCATCCTCAGCGAAAAAGCCAAAGAACTGAAGCTGGTGCGCGACGCCCGCTGGCTGTATGAAGTGGTGGTGGCCCGCGAAGAGCTCATCTCTACCGCGATCGGAAACGGAGTGGCTCTGCTGCACCCCCGTCATCTGCACCCTTCCAAGATCAAAGCGCCATCCATACTCTTCGGTCGCTCCGATGAAGGCGTGGATTTTGACGCTCCGGACAACAAGCCCGTGAACATCTTCTTTATGCTGCTCTTGCACAACGACAAACAGCACCTTTTCTCTCTTTCCTATATCTCCAAGCTGATCATGAACCCCGATGCACTGGAAAGCTTCCTCTCCGCCCAAAGTGAAGAGGATATCCACAAAGCCCTTACCGTGACCATGGAAGACAAAGAAAAATGAGCAAGGTAAGGATTATCATCGGCAGTAAAAGTGATCTTGAGGTCTGTCAGCCAGTCCGCACCGTTTTGGATGACTTCGGTGTAAAGCACGACTTTCATATCAGCAGTGCCCACCGCAATCCGGAGCAGACCATGAAGCTGGCACAAAACGCTGAGGCAGAAGGGTATGGCGTGATTATTGCCTGCGCTGGCATGGCTGCACATCTGCCTGGCGTGATCGCCTCGCATACGAATCTGCCCGTGATCGGCGTGCCCATTCAAAGCGGAGCCCTGGGTGGAATAGACGCCCTGTACTCTATAGTGCAAATGCCGCCCGGAGTACCGGTGGCTACTGTAGCCATAAACGGAGTGAAAAACGCCGCTTTGCTGGCCATCCAGATTCTGGGCACGGCAGATGCAGAGCTAAAGACGAAATTCCGGAAATACAAGCAGAGCCTGAAGGGATAAAGACATATAGCGCAATAAGTAAGCTGCAGTTAATCAGAGTATCCTCAGAGCTTGAGAAGCTGGCGATAGGACGAAGGTCTGATTATCTTGGGCGGCTCAGACTATGCCCACATAACAGGGAAAGTCTCTTAACTCCATCTTATATACCGCCTCGGCTCCCAAATCTGGCCACAGGAATGTTTCACATGAAACAATGCTCTGACTCAGCACCGCGGAGATTCCCCCGATAGCGAGCAGGTACAGTCCCCCTGCCGCCTTGATATCTTGCTGGGTTTCCACCGCTCGCTCGCCCTTGCCTATCATCACCTTCAATCCCGCTTTCAGCATCTCCCGAGTATAAGGGTCCATGCGCGAACTGGTAGTAGGCCCTATCGCCCCACAGACTCTGCCCTCAGCCGCTGGACTGGGGCCACAATAAAACAGCGCTGTCTTGCCGATATCAAAAGGAAGCTTCTCCCCATGCTTCAGCAGTGCAAGCATCCGCTTATGCGCTTCATCTCGCGCTGTATAAACTATGCCGCTGAGCAAAACCTTATCATTCGGATGCAAAGCTCTGATTTCTTCTGTGCTGATCGGAAGGCTGATACGAATCTCTTTCATCTTAAATGATCACCTCACAATGTCGATGCGCATGGCACTGAAGATTCACCGCCACCGGTAAACTGGCGATATGGCAGGGAGTATGCAGGATATGAGTGGCCAGCACCGTGCAGTTTCCCCTAAAACCTTGAACTCCGCAGCCCAGAGTATTGATCCTCTCGGTAATCTGCCTTTCCATTTGATGATACTTGGCATCCGGATGAGCGCGGCCCAGCGGTTCAAACAGCGCCTTCTTAGCCAGCAGGGGAGCGCCTTCAAAATTGCTGCCAATCCCGACCCCCAGGATCAAAGGCGGGCAGGGACGTGAGCCCGCAGCCAATATGCCCTCACATACAAAGTCTATAATGCCATCCGTACCTATCGCCGGACTGAGCATCTTCATAAAACTCATATTCTCCGCCCCTCCGCCTTTTTGGGCGATCAAGAGCCGGATGCGCTCTCCCGCTACGTATTCCACATGAATGATAGCCGGAGTGTTATCGCCGGTATTCTTGCGCTCAAAGAGAGGTTCGCTCACTGTGCTTGCTCTCAAGGGACAATCATGTTGCGCCTGCCTTACCGCAGCATTGATTGCTTCCGGCAGAGACTGCCCCAAGATCTGCACTCCAGCGCCGATTTCTGCCAGAACCACCGTGCTTCCGGTATCCTGACACAGGGGGATCATGCTTTCGGGGGAGATGCGATGATTCTCCAGGATGCTGCTCAGGACATCTTGGGCCAGTTCATTGCTCTCGCCTTCCAAAGCTTGCTGCAAGGCCTCAGTCACTTTGGGATCGCAGTGATAGGAGACCTCTGTAATGGCCTGATAAACCGCCTGTTGAATCTGCTCGGAGGATATCTTGCGCATCACAGACCTTTCTTGCGTTTGATCAGGTATTTGAGCAAAAGTTCGTTGATATCTTGATTGATAGGCACGGGGTTGTATTCCACTTGCAGCTGATGGCAGGATTCCTTGAGTGCCTTGTAAAAGTTATCGTAACGCTCGCGGTAGTCTTTGCGGATCTGCCAGGGGTTTACGGTAATCTTTTCCCCGCTTTCGCTATCTATAAATTGAGTTTCGCGCTTGAATTCCAGACTTTGCTCTTTGGGATCGTAGATGTGGAAGACTATCAGTTCATGGCGGTGATTACGAAAATGCTTGAAGGCCTGGATGATCTTTTCTTCATCTTCCATAAGGTCCGAGATCAGCACGATGAGGCTGCGTTTCTTGATGCTTTCGGCTATCTGATGCAGAGGGCTGAGTATATCGGTGCTCTCTTCGGGCTCCAGCTGTACCAATCGGCTGAAGATCTGAGCGGTATAAGAGCGGAAAGCCTTTGGGCTGAGGTTTGAAGTAATCTTATTGTTAAAGGTATAAAGCCCCGCGGCATCTTTTTGGGCTATCATCAGCCAGCTCAGCGAGGCCGCCAGACGCTTGGCATAGTCTATCTTAGTGATGTCGCCGGAGCTGTAAAACATCGATTTGCTATGATCCAGCAGGATATAGCAGCGCAGGTTGGTCTCTTCCTCGTAACGCTTTACGTAATACCGCCCCGTGCGCGCCACTATCTTCCAATCCACGTTTTTCAGCGATTCGCCGGGGTTATATTGCCTGTGATCGGCAAATTCCACGCTAAAACCGTGATAAGGGGACTTGTGCAGGCCGATCAGAAAGCCTTCAACTATCTGGCGTGCATTAAGTTGCAAACGGCTCAGCTGAGCCAGATTTTCATCGCTTAGCAGTGCCATCTATTTCTTTTTGGGGTGCCACAAGAGCGCAAAAGGGATGATGATAGTATAGGCAATCATCAGAATTATGGGAGAGATAGTAATCTCGTTCAGGCTCATGATCACATATCCCAGGATCAATACAACGGCGCTGACTATCAGTAAGATGTAATTTGCTTTCCGCAGATGCAGTCTTTCGTCTTCTTTTTTCGACATCAGAACTCCTTTTCATTTATAGCTATTTTGCCGCGGCGATCGCCGCGGTGAATTTTATCACGGTCTGAATTTCATTTACAAGACGGTGAAGAATCTGTCAAACTATTTTTCTCGAATCATGGTAACAATCGTGGATTTGCGAATAAACGGCCATACAGAGCTCTGCACGCGTTTTCTCTTCAGGCTGGACTATGGACTCCAAAATTGTGATTTCCGCCTCAATTTTGCGTCCTAAGAGCTTCATAAAATGAGGGACAAACTCCATATCCCCATACCAGGCGACTAAATCCCGGTTACTATCATCTATCTTCTGGCCATCAATTGTAAGATATTTGATGCAGACCGGCAGAATCGTGCAATTTGCATCCAAAGCAATCTGAAATAGCGAACGTTTAAATTCCCGGACCGTGCTTCCATCTGTAGAAGTGGCTTCCGGAAAAAGCAGCACTTTGAAGCCCTGCCGGATGGCCCTGCTGAAATTCTCAATTTCCTTTTTTAAGCTCACCGGTTGTTTGCGGTTTGTATATAGCGAGCCGCCCAGCCGGGTTACGCTGCCCAAAAAGGGATTGTTGCCCATCTCCACGGAGGTGATAAATACTAGCTCTTCGATGCTGGCCAGCACTATAATATCCGTATAGGAAACGTGGTTTGAGACCATCAGATAGGCGGAATCTTTTAAAGCTGCCAGCCGCTCGGGATGGTTCACCTTGAGTTTTATGCCAAAGGCTTTGAGGAGTTTTTTACAGAGGTGATTGTTATGGCGAACCTGGCGTTGACGCTTCAAAGTAGGGTCTTTGGTACTCAGCACTATCCACCAGCCCGTGATAAAAAATGAGCTGAGCAAGCTAAAGTGATGTAAAAAAACGCGGATGCGGTTCACGGCTATAGATCAGCTATCTCTGGGTTTGCGGATACGCTGCTTTTGCATGCTGCTTACATCCAGCAGAGTCAGAAAGTCTATGCATTTGAAGTTTTTATCCAGAGCGGGAGAGCCGTGCACCTTAGCGCCCACCTTGAGGTATGAAGCCAGCAGCGAGGGGATCATGTCTTTGATTTGGACAGTGGTGAGGATTTCCTGCGGAGGCCGGGTTCGAAGCTGACGTTTCATGCCGGGAACCTGGAATTTCCTTTTGGGGCGGACCCGAAATTCGTGGCTGAGATGGCCATGCTGGTTCAGGTATTGGTAGATTTTATTTATTTCAGCGCGGTCTATGGTCTTGATGCTGGAGCAGCCGAAGAGGTAATTTGTATCGCTGGCTTCGATGTAAGCCGTGATGCCTTCCCAGAGCAGCGCAATGGTCACTCCGTTCCGAAAATCCGGATGCACACAGGCCCGCCCGAGCTCCAGCTTGGTTCCCGGCAGCTTTTTGATATGTTTCATGTGAAACTCTTTGGCCGTGTACCATTTTTTGGTAAACAGGGAGGATTGCAAACGGTATGTGCCTATCATCTTGTTAGTCCTTTTATCGATGATGATCAGATGGTCGCAAAGCTTATCAAATCTATCTTTGTCCAGCCCGGAACGCCGGCGCTTCTTGAGCAATTCGTCCAAAAAGATGTCATGCCGCAATTTCAGAGCTGTGTATAGCTCCTCTCTCGAATCTGCAGTTTTGACGATGAAGTTCTTCTTCTCGATCCTTATCGGAATATGAGCGCTGAAGTTCTTCATCCTGCTTTTGCCGAGTATATTTATTATCGCAGCTATGTTGGTCTTTGGATTCATCGAAAACATCTTTGAGCTTTACCTCGTTTACAAATTTCTCTATCCATCACTTTCCCTTGCAGTGGCATAATCTGTCAAGCGGAAAGTGGATTCAGGCATTCCCCCATTTTACGAGAGTCTGATTATGAACTGGTCGGTATTTGCTATCTGAAACGCCGTCCCTACAGGACTCTATAACCTTGTGTAGCTGTAGTTTGCTATCTAAAATGCCGTCCCGATGGGACTCGGATTAGGAGGACATTAATGCTGGAATCATGAATCTTAACTGCCAAAAGTATAAACTGAAATACATAGGCATAGATGATAGCTAAGATACTATCATTAAGTTCATTATCAAAAGAGTGACTCAATATTTTGGGGGAATGCCAGGAAAGTGGATTT
>JALNWR010000144.1 GCA_023230795.1 Candidatus Cloacimonadota bacterium | reverse complement strand
TCCCTACAGGACTCAGGTGATTGTCGGGTTTGTGTTTTTCTATCTGAAATGTCGTCCCTACAGGACTCAGGTGATTGCGTGGCAGATGGATTGCTATCTGAAATATCGTCCCTACAGGACTCAAGAGATTGTCGGGTTTGTGTTTTTCTATCTGAAATGTCGTCCCTACAGGACTCAGGTGATTGTGTGGCATATGGATTGCTATCTGAAATATCGTCCGTACAGGACTC
Organism: Candidatus Cloacimonadota bacterium; assembly: GCA_023230795.1. Lineage (GTDB taxonomy): Bacteria > Cloacimonadota > Cloacimonadia > Cloacimonadales > Cloacimonadaceae > UBA5456. Next base: position 6,523 of record JALNWR010000144.1, on the reverse strand, counting down.
AGGTGATTGTTTGGCAGATAGCAAAGATCGACCAGTCCATAATTAGGATATCGTAAAATGGGGGAATGCCGGTGAAATTTGCACTTGACAGGAAAGCATATTGAATTAGTATATATTCAAAAGCGGGCTCATGAAAAGCTAAGCTCTGAAATATCTAATACTTGGCTCTATCAGCAACTAAGCTGAGCTCAGAGCACAGCACAAGTCGGCTTTACCTTAAAGCACACAAGGAGAAAAAAATGGCAGTGAACACCAAGACCGGATATGCCCTGCGAGCCCTTATTGAGATTGCTTTGCAGGGGCAGGTCTCCGCGCAGAAGATCAGTGAAGCGCAAAATCTGCCCAAGAAGTATATAGAGCATTTGCTCTCGCTGATGCGAGAAGCGCGTTTGATCAATAGCACAGCCGGCATTCGGGGCGGATACAGCTTGGCCAAAGAGCCGGATGAGATTACCTTCAAGAACCTTTTACAGGCTGTGGGGGATGAATCTTTTGCCACTGCCTGCCATAGAGGCTTAAAAGAGTATTGCATTGGCACGGGATGTACTCTTGCACCATTTTACACGGAATTGGAAGGCAAATTAAACGAGATTTTTGATTCATACACCCTGAGGGACATATTAAATATTTGGGAAAGGAAAGTATCATGAAAAGCGGTTCAATCTATTTGGACAATTGCGTAACCAGCCCCATGGCGCCGGAAGTTCTGGATGCCATGATGCCTTATTTCACAGAGCGATTTTGGTTTCCCGGTAGCTTTTACAGCACCGGCGAAAGCACAAATGATGCGCTGTCCGGTTTTACTCATATCATAGCAGAGGCCATCGGCGCCAGCGATGCAGAGATACACTTTACTTCAGGCGGTACTTTGGCAAACAACATCGCCATCAAAGGTCTGGCTGCCTCTGCCAAAAAAGGGCATGTGATCTGTAGCGTGGTGGATTATCCTGACCTGCTCACCAATGCTGCCTGGCTGGAAAAGCAGGGCTTTGAAGTGAGCTATCTGCCTGCGGACAGAGAGGCGCGTATCGATCTGAACGCCTTGCGGCAGGCCATCCGTCCGGATACCTTTTTGTTCATGACCACAGTAGTGAACCACGTGGTGGGCACCATCCAGCCTCTGAAAGAGATTCATGAGATTTTGAAGGCTGCGGATCATAAAATCTATTTTCATGCCGATGCCGGGCAGGCTTTTGGCAAGATGCCGCTCCAGGTGGATGATTATGGCATTGATACCATGAGTATTTCGGCTCATAAGATTCATGGCCCTCAGGGAATAGGAGCCTTGTATCAGCGCAAAGGAGTCCGGCTGGGTCAAACTATCCACGGCATCAAAAGAGCGGATAACCTGCAGACGGGAGGCCTCTCTATCGCATTGATCGCTGGCTTTGCCAAAGCGGTGGAGCTCAATTTTGCAGATTTGCCGGGCAGCATTCGCCAGCTTAGAGAGCTTTCGGATTATCTGTATGCCAGATTGCAGGAAAAGATAGATTATATTGAATTAAATGGAGCTACGGGCGAAGAGCGGGCTCCGCATAACATCAACGTATCCATAGATTACATCGAAGGTGAATCCATCACCATGATGCTGGATATGCACGGCATCACTGTGGCCACCGGCTCTGCCTGTGCCTCGCAGGGTCTCAAGGCCAGCTATGTGCTGATGGCTATCGGCAAAAATCATGTGCAATCACATGGTTCGATGAAGTTTACCATATCCCGTTATACCACCAGAGAACAGCTTGATTTCACAGTAGATAAGCTGGCCGAAATCACCAAAGAACTGCGGGCGCGCAGTCCGCTATTTAACGCTATGAAAAATCAGGAGAAATAATGCAATACTCACAGAAAGTCTTAGACCACTTTATGCATCCTCACAATGTGGGGAAGATGGAAAATCCCGATGCTGTCGCTACCGAGGGCAGCCCTTCCTGCGGCGATCAGGTAACGGTATATCTCAAAATAGATAAGGATAGCCAGGTGATCGAGGATATCAGCTTTTTGTCCTACGGCTGTGCCTCCAATATCGCTACGGCCTCCATCATCACAGACCTGGCCAAGGGCAAGAGCCTGGAAGAAGCCAAGAAGATCACTTATGCAGATGCCATGGAAGCGCTGGACGGCCTGCCTCCGGTGAAGGTTCACTGCTCTGTATTGGCTGCCGATACCTTGCAGACGGCGATCTCAAATTACGAGATTGAGCATGGACTCAAGGAAGTGCCGAACTTTGGGAAAGACACCATCCTGGCAGAGCTCAAAAAGATCATCTATCCTCAGGTAGGACAAGATATAGTGACCCTGAAAATGGTGAAATATGTGGGCTTTAGCGATGGCGAAGTCTTGATAGATTTGAATATGCTGTCTTTTGACAGCTGGCGTGATAACGTGGTGGAAGAGATTCATGAGCATCTGGAAAAGTATCCGGAAGTGAAGAAGATAAAGGTCAATTTACCTTAAGGGTAATGCTATTTTGGCAAGCCGTGAAGGGTGGCAGGGTGGCTATAAACTGCCCTGTCACCCTTTAGTTTGGGAGAATCTATTTCTGAGGCGGGAGGGCTTTGAATACCTGCTTGTTTACTTTTTCCTTGCCATAAATCTACCCTTTTCAAACACTGGTATTTATACAAATTTAGGGAGGTTCGTATGATCCAATATTTCAAAGTGGCGGGACAGAAATTGACCCCGGCCATCTTGTTGGATGAGGCATTTTGGGTGCATTTGGATAGTCCGGATGCGGAAGAGATAGATTCCGTATTGGCCAAATTCGACCTTCCTGAGGATTTTATTACGGATTTGCAAGATGGCGATGAGCCTTCGCGTCTGGAATATGAAGACGACGCCATGCTCATCATCCTGCGGGTGCCCTTGTATTATGGGCATCGCTCTGCCAGTGTGGCTTTTGCCACTGCGCCTTTGGGGATCATCGTGATTCCGAATCAGGTGATCACCGTGTCTTTTTATGATAACGAGATTCTCACCCAATTTCTGGAAGGCAAGCATCGCCCCTTCAATATCACTCAGCAGAGCTTCATACTGGCCATCAACCTGCGCACCGCGATCTACTATCTGAAATTTCTCAAGGAGATCAACCGCCGCACCAATATCATCGAAAATGAACTGCACCAGTCTATGCGCAATAAAGAGCTGATCCGCATGCTCAAGATGGAAAAATCTCTGGTCTATTTCAATACCTCTCTCAAATCCAACGAGATAGTCCTGGAGCGCATGCAACGTTCACGCTGGCTGCAAAATGACCCCGAAGCCGAAGACATGATCGAAGACGTGATCATCGACAATAAACAGGCCATAGAAATGGCCAGTATCTATAGTAGCATTTTAAGCGGAATGATGGATGCCTTTGCCTCTATCATTTCAAACAATCTGAATGTAGTAATGAAATTCCTCACCTCAGTCACCATTATCGTTGCATTGCCCACTTTGATTGCCAGCATCTATGGCATGAATGTCCCGCTGCCCATGCAAGGCCACCCCTATGCCTTTTATGGGGTTATGGGTATATCTGTGGTGCTTTCGGCGATTTTGATCTTCATTTTTATCCGAAGGAAGTATTTTTAGGAGATTATATGTATTTACTCAATGTAAGTGATCACTTTTCTGCAGCCCATCGCCTTTGTGGCTATCAGGGAGCCTGTTCAAACCTGCATGGTCACAATTGGAAAGTGCGGGTAGGCATTGCCTGCCAAAAGCTTGATGAGATCGGTATGGCGCTGGATTATGGCATCATCAAAGAGATTCTGGGCGATATCCTGGCCGTCCTGGACCATGAATATCTGAACGATCTGCCTCTTCTGGAGGGGCAAAATCCCACCTCCGAGAATCTGGCACGCATTATCTTTGACAAGATGGCGGAAGGCCTGAAGCCCTATCCTGCCGAAATCAAAGAAGTGGAAATCCATGAATCGGAACGCAGCAGCGTAATCTATAGCCATGCTTAGAATAGTAGATTCCTTTTATGTGAAAAGCGCGGTGGACCCAAATGATTACCCCGCCTCCGCTTACCCGGAATTTGCCTTTGCCGGACGCAGCAACGTGGGCAAATCTACCTTGATCAATCTGCTGACAAACCATCACTGCCTGGCTAAGACCTCCGGCACTCCCGGAAAGACCCGGCTGCTGAATTTCTTTCTCACCCGCTATCGCATCGATGATAATGAAGAGACCGGCTTTATGCAATTTACCGATCTGCCCGGCTATGGATACGCTCAGGTGAGCCAGACAGAACAGGAAAAGTGGCGTAAGATGGTAAGTAACTATTTTGAACAGCGTTCACAGCTCAGAAGCCTCTTCGTCCTGGTGGATATCCGGCATCCGGCTGATAAGAAAGATATACTCATGCTGGAAATGCTGCGCCTGCGGGAAATAGACCACTGCGTGATAGCCACCAAGGCAGATAAGATTCCCAAGACCAAGCAAAGCAAGGTATTGAAAGAGCTGGCACTGGGCCTGGGCTTGGGAGAGCATCCCATCTACCCGGTATCTGCGCTCAAAAATACCGGGCTGGATAAGCTAACTGACTTTCTGGAAAGCAGATTGTAGCCTTGCCCTATGCAAGAACGCTTTGAGATCATAGTAATCGGGGGAGGTCATGCCGGCATCGAAGCTGCGTTGGCTGCCTCCCGCAGAGGGGTGAATACCGCTCTTTTTACCATCAAGCTGGAAGCCATCGGCCGCATGAGCTGCAATCCCTCTCTGGGTGGGCCTGCGAAAGGACATCTGGCTCGGGAGATTGACGCTTTGGGGGGAGAAATGGCCAGGGTGGCAGATATCTCCGGCATTCACTTTCGGATGCTGAACCGCAGCAAAGGCCCTGCCGTGTGGGCACCCCGGTCTCAAAATGACCGGGCCCAATATGCAAACTTGATGCGCGAAGCTGTGGAAAGCGCCGATAACCTCAGATTGATCGAAGCAAATCTCGCCTCCCTCATCATCGAAAAGGGCAGGATCGCCGGCTGCATCAGCGAGATTGGCAAGCGATATTACGCTCCCAAGGTGATCCTGGCCAGCGGAACTTTCCTGGGTGGACGCATCCATATCGGCCTGAAAAGCTATCAAGGCGGACGCAGCGGAGAGCCTTCTTCCGAAGAGCTTTCTCACTCACTAACAGATCTGGGACTCAAGGTCTTACGTTTCAAGACCGGAACTCCGCCCCGAGTGGACATGAACTCTCTGGACTATTCCATCCTCGAAGCTCAGGCCGGCGATGAAGAGCCTTCCGGCTTCTCGCATTACCGCAATATCGAGCTCAAAAACCTGGTGTCCTGCTATCTGACCAGAACCACGCAGCAGACTCATGAGATCATCGCTGCCAATATCCATCAGTCTGCACTATATGGTGGAGTCATCAGCGGAATCGGCCCCCGCTATTGCCCCTCTATAGAGGATAAGATAGTTAAGTTTCCCCAACGGGACACCCATCAGGTCTTTATCGAACCCGAAGGGCTGCACACCTGCGAAGGCTATGTAAACGGAGTTTCCACCTCTCTGCCCGCCGATATTCAGGAAGAAATCCTGCACAGCATACCCGGTCTGGAAAAGGCCCGCATCATGCGCTATGCTTACGCCATTGAATATGATTATGTGGATCCTTCCGAGATCTACCCCTCTCTGGAATGCAAAAAGATACCGGGCCTCTATCTGGCCGGGCAGATCAACGGCAGCTCCGGTTATGAGGAAGCGGCGGCGCAAGGGCTGATGGCCGGAGTGAATGCCAGCCTCGCTTTGGAAGGCAAAGAGCCCGTGATCCTCTCCCGCAGCGAAGCCTACATCGGCGTCTTGATCGATGATCTGGTAAGCTGCGGCACCAATGAGCCTTACCGCATGTTTACCTCCCGGGCCGAATATCGCCTTTTGCTCAGACAGGATAATGCCGATGAACGGCTGATGCCGCTGGGATATTCATTGGGGCTGGTGGAGGACACGCGCTGGCAGGCCTTTCAGAATATGCTGCGGATCAAAGCGCGGGAGCTACATTATCTGAGCGAAACCAACAGCAGCAAGCATCCCGATCTCAAAGAGCCCACGAAGTTTGTCCAATTGCTGAAACGTCCGGGACTCAGTCTGGATGATCTGCAGAAATACGGCTACCGCATCCGGGAAGATTTTACCCCCGAGATCAGGCAGCGAGTGGAGCTGGAGATCAAGTATTCCGGCTACCTGAGCCGCATGTATGAAGAGTTGGAGCGGCACAAAAAGGCAGAAGAACTTCGCATTCCGGAAGATATTGATTATTATCAGATACAGAGCCTGGCCTGGGAAGCCCGTGAAAAGCTGGCCAAGATCAGGCCGCTCAGCATTGCCCAGGCGATGCGTATTCCCGGTGTGAATTACACCGATACCTCAGCTCTTTTGATCTGGCTGAGAAAGCATTACAACAAGACAGAGGGATAAAGGCCTCTGCATAAGGAGTCGATATGAATAGCCGCTATGCCGTGATCCCGGCCCGTTATGCATCCTGCCGCTTTCCGGGCAAGCCTCTGGCTGATTTGTGCGGTAAACCGATGAT
>JALNWR010000143.1 GCA_023230795.1 Candidatus Cloacimonadota bacterium | reverse complement strand
GCAGCTATGTCTTGTACCTGCCTGCCGGAAGCTATGACGTTACCTGTAGCCATGAAGATTATTTCAGCGTTACAGAGGAAAACGTTCAGATTACGGTAGATCAAACCACGCAGCTGGATTTTGATATCCTTCCTGTGGGCAATGAAGATAACCTTATGGTGGCAGCTACCAAACTAAATGGTAACTATCCCAACCCCTTTAACCCCAGCACTACTATCAGCTACGACATCAAAGACGCGGCAGAGGTCTTCCTGGCTATATACAACGTAAAAGGACAGTTGATCCGCAGCTTGGTACACGAAGCCAAATCCCCCGGACACCATACGGTAGAATGGGATGGCAAAGACCAAAATGGCAATATAGTGGGTAGTGGTATCTATCAATATGTGATGAAAGCAGGGAAATACCAGGAAACCCGACGAATGACCCTGATAAAATAATAAACAGTCAGTGACTATAGCCCCTGGGACGAGTTTCTGCCTTGTTAAGCCGCTGTAAGAGCTTATCGTAGCGAATAGCCCGAGCAGTTATGACAAAGAGCAGCAGCAAACTCTACCCGATGATTTCAAAACTGCAAGCTATGACTGGAATGAGACCTCATTCCAGTCAGCTTGCAATAAACAGCGATTACTTACTATATAATCCGCGGCCAGATTAATAGGATTATATCAGATATTCGTAACATGCATAAAAATATGGAACAATACTTGCACTTAAAAATTGCGAAACACACTGGAGAATAATATGCGAAAGTTACATTTCCTGAATACGATACTTGTACTTCTGCTGATGACAAGCCTGCCTTTGTTGGCAAAAGTACCTTCAAGTAATACTGCCTTTAGGGTATTAGCAAGATCTGCGCAACATATAGACATAGAGTTTGTCTTGCCTGCTTATGAGATCAGCCATGAAACCCGGATGGGGGCAGACTATCAAAAGATTATCATGCAAGATACCGGCTACTTAACAGAAGAAGGTTTGCCGGAATTGCCCACTTTGTCCACCATGATTGCCATCCCGGCACAGGGCAGCGCCTATGTGGAACTGCTGAATTCCCGCAGCCAGACTTTGCAGAATATCAGGCCTTTCCCTGTTCAAAACGAGAAAAGCTCAACGCTGGAATTTACTGTAAATAAAGATTATTACAACGGCAGTAAGAGTAGCCATACTAAGCTCATCCAGTGCAGTGATCCCCAGATCATGCGAGATTTTCGGGTGGTAAACATCCAGATCGAGCCCTTTGTATGGGATGCTATTTCGACTGAGCTTGCAGTACATGAAAAGCTCACACTCAGGCTGCACTTTACCGATGAACCCGGCATCAATGAATTAGACGAAGCTCCCCGCGTTTCAGCGGCTTTTGATAAAATCTACCGTTCGCAGATTTTGAATTATGCCCATTACGAGGGTGGTTTGGTGGCAAATACGCCGCCCAGGATAGTGATGGTTTATGGAGCCTACTCAGACCCTGCTTTCCTGAATTTGCTTGAGAACTTTGCCCTGTGGAAGAGGCAGAAAGGTGCGGATGTACAGCTGCTTAGTACTGCCGTTACCGGAGCTTCAAATACCGCTATCAAAAACTATCTGCAAAACTTGTACAATGATCCTCAGACCCGCTTTGATTACATTGTTCTGATAGGTGATGTTACCGGTGCTTTTGCTGTACCAGCCTGGCAAACTACGGAGGGTATGGGGGATTATCCTTACCAGATGCTCGCAGGAAATGATCAGCTCGGTGATGTTTTTCTCGGAAGAATATCTGCAGAGAACTTTTCGCAACTATATGTGATATTGTCCAAGATATATGCCTACGAAAAGAACATGAATGTAGAAAATGCCCAATGGCTAAATCGAATGCTGCTCACTGCAGATACCGCACTTAGTGGATCCTCTATCGTAAACCTATCGAACTATATCAAAGATATCAGCCTGGCGAAAAACCCTGATTACACCTTTACCATGCTTGCTCAAAATCATCCCAGCCCATCGGATATGAGTAATGCCATCAATCAAGGCGTGGGCTTTTTCAATTTTCGTGGCATTGGAGGCTTGTGCGGATGGTCTCCCACAGATTCTAACTTGTATAATTTCCACAAGCTCTTTCACTCTGTAATCATAACTTGCAATACCGGTGACTACCACATGACTTCTACTACAGAGCTAATGATCCGCGTAGGCACCGCCGCCGCGCCCAAGGGGGCCGTTACCTCTATCGGGATGTGGGGCAATGAAACCGCTACAATGCCAAATAACGCTTTGTGCGGCGGCATTTTTTCCGGTATATTCATTGATGATATGAGAACCATGGGCGAAGCACTGCTCAATGGCAAGCTCACATTGGCCAGCCTGTACTCTATCAGCAATCCCAGTATGAGCTCTGCCTTTGCTCAATGGTGCAACCTCATGGGCGATCCCACGATGGAGGTATATATCACAATCCCGCAAACTTTTGATAGCAATGCCCCCACAGAGGTGGCTTCAGGGACAAACAGCCTGGATATAGCAGTAGTCGATCAGGACGGCTTCCCTGTATCAAATGCTGCTGTGACGGTTACCCATGTGCAAGATTCGGCCAGCACTATAGTGAGCAGAGCTTATACAGATGAAGCTGGCATGGTATATCTTCCTTTCAGCGAAGAAGTCACGGCAGCAGAGCTGATTCTGACCATCTCAAAGCATGATTTCAAACCTTTACAACAGACTATAGCGGTACAGGCAGGTTCTTTACTCGCTTCTGTTCCAGTGATTGACGATGATCTTGAGGGCCCTTCGGAAGGTAATGGAAATGGCATTGCAAATTCAGGAGAGACCCTGGAAGTTCTTTTCAAACTGCGCAATACATCTGCCGCTATGATAGAAGATATCACAGGGCATATTTCCTGCAGCAGCCTTTATGTAACTATCGCAGATTCTCTGATAGATTTTGGCAGTATAGCCTGGGAAGCCGACGGTTTTTGCGCTAGCCCCATAGTGATGCAAATCTCTGCTGAAACCCCTAATAACACCTTGCTTAGATTCATAATGCATCTGAGTGATAGCGAAGACAATCAATATACTATAGCAGATTACATTTCTGTGACGGATGCAGAGCTGCGCTATGTTTCCTGCGAGATCATAGATGGCAGCGACTTTGTGCTTGATCCCGGTGAAACCGCAGACCTGAATCTGTCTGTGTTCAATTTCGGCGAGCTTCCCGTAGAAGAACTCATGGGAGAGCTCTTTACCGATAATGACATGGTCACGGTTTTGGACAGTCTGGGCAGTTTTGGTACTGCAAATGTTAATTCCGAAGCCAGCACTGCTGCTGATAATTTCAGAATTCAGGGCATGAACTCATTGCTGCCCGGGATGATCATTCCCATGCGACTCAGGCTAAGCAATCCTGCTGGATTCAGGCAATGGCTGCAATTCAGCATTACTATCGGCACGGTTTCTGTGAATGACCCCTTGGGGCCGGACAGACATGGCTATGTGATCTACGATGATGGAGATACAGCTTATGATGAGTGTCCGGTTTACGATTGGATCGCTATAGCTCCGGCGGAAGGCGGCAACGGAAGCCTGTTAAATATTAACGATCCTCAGATTCCCACAGAAGGCGATGGCCTGGATTCCATTACTCTGGCATGGTTAGATTTGCCCTTTAATTTTCAATTCTACGGCGAAGACTATCAGGATATCACGGTCAGTTCAAATGGTCTGATCACCTTTGGCTATACAGAAAATCATGAATTCAGGAATTACCGTATTCCCGGCCCCATGGGCCCCGCTCCGCTGATTGCAGCTTTTTGGGACGACCTTGCCACGGGCCCGGAAAGTCAGGTCTGCACTTGGTTTGATGAAGAAAACCATACCTTCATCATCGAATGGTATAAGATGCTAAATGGGTATCTGAATGACTATCTCGAAACATTCCAGGTTATCCTTTATGATCCTGCTTACTATCCCACCAGCTACGGCGATGGCCCCATCAAGATTCAGTACAAAACTTTCAACAACGTAAATTCAGGCGCTACATATCAAAATCATGGTAATTTTTGTACTATAGGAATAGAAAGCGCCGATCACCGCGACGGACTGGAATACACCTTTATGAATACCTATCCCGAAGCCGCTTCACCACTGGGGCACGAACGCGCCATCTTCATTACAAACAAGCCTGTTTACTACGATAATCCCTGGCTCGTTCTCGGCGATATTGTGATCAACGATTCAAACAACGCAGCTGAACCCGGTGAGACTATCGAGCTGGGTGTACATCTGCAAAATCTTGGGAATATCCAATCCACCGATATTAGTGCCACCCTCAATATCCGCGATCCCTACGTCACGATGATAAACCAAAATTCGGAGTATCATCCTATAAACGGCCACAGCGACGGTGTGAATCTGGATGCCTTTTCCTTCACCATCTCCGAATCCTGCCCCATTGGCTATCTTTTCGAATTCTCTCTGGATGTTAGAGATTCGAACAGGGCCTGGACGCATACTTTCAGAATAGCTGTCAAGCAGCCGGGACTGAGCTATGAAACATTCTATCTGAACGATGCTGCAGGCAACGGCAACGGAGTCGCAGACCCAGGCGAAAGCTTCCTCTTGATCGTAAATGTAGCCAATCGCTCTGATATCGCTGCGTCAAACCTGTTAGGAGAGATTACAAGCTCCAGCGATAATATCATCATCGACAATCCGGGCATCAATCTGGCTATGCTGGAAGCAAACGAGAGCGGACAATTTGTATTTGAAGCGTCTTTGACCGCAAGTGCGCCCCTGAATCACACCATCCCGCTCACTTTTTCTTTGAGCTCCGATAATGCGCCTGCTATTAGCTCGGAAATATCGCTGGGTTGTGGCAGCATGGGCATGAACGACAACTTCGAAAATGGCCCTGGAGCTTTAAATTCTCAAGGCGGCTGGGCCTGGGGGTCATCGCAGTATATAGATGCCCATTCCGGAAGCAAATTATGGGGTACTGTATTAAACGGTAATTATGAAAATGGAGCGAACTACATACTGACCACTGATCCTGTATCCATCGGGACTAACGCCTCACTCTCTTTCTGGCATCAAATGATCTGTCAGGAGAGTTTCGACGGCGGTAATGTATCTGTCTCTGTGAACGGTGGTACCAGCTGGGTGGTGGTTCATCCCTCTTCCGGCGGATCATACTCCGGCAGTATCTATTCAATGAACGAACCGGGTTTCTCCGGCATTATGAGCACTTGGGCCGAAGTGAGCTTTGATCTGTCATATTTTGCCAACAGTGAGATTCTCATAAGGTGGCATTTTACTTCAGACGGAAGCACTACAAATCACGGCTGGTTTATTGATGATGTGAAGATATCTGGCTTTGCCATCAAAGCCGGTTTCATTAGTGGCAATGTATCGCTGTCAGATGGTGGCGATCCCAGCTCGGCAAAGGTATCTATACCCAAAGCTGATCTTACCGTGATTACGAATCCGGACTCTTCCGGTTACTATGCCGCTTATATGCCTGCCGGGACCTACTCTCTTGCCGCAACTAAACCGTATCACGTCACCGAGGTCTCTCCCAGTTTTGTGATCGACGAGACTTCTCCGGATTTTGAGCATGACTTCATGCTTGTAGATCTACCTGCGGTGCGCAATTTTACTCTTGATCATATAGAGGATGAATCTGCGGTTACTCTTTCTTGGGAAGCTCCAGAAGAGCCTTTCTATCCTGTGCTGTCATACAGGGTTTATAGGAAAACCGGCCCCGGATTGGTAGAAGAAATCGCCGAGCTTGCAGATACCAGCTTTAGCGAAGATCAGACCCTTATAGGTTCCTACTACTACCATGTGCGGCCTGTATATTCCGCCGGAGAAGGCGCACCTTCAGATACTCTCGAACTGCAGATTTTGCCTCCACCCACCGGTGAGGAAGACCAAATCTCTGTTCTGGTAAACACCCTGCATCCCAATAGCCCCAATCCCTTCAACCCTTCTACCACCATTTCTTTAGACCTGGCCAAAGCCGGATATGCCCAGCTCAAGATTTACAATCTTAAAGGGCAATTAGTCAAAAACCTCATCAAAGGAAATATGGCTGCCGGACATCATCGCCTAATCTGGAATGGTTTAGATGACAACAACCGAGCCGTAGCCTCCGGAGTATATCTATACCGCCTGGAGACTGATGGCTATGTGAATACCCGCAAGATGCTGCTCATGAAGTAGAATCGATAATTGATAACGCTATAAAAACCTCTGCTAACATAGATTCGGAGGCACGATCTAAACATCGTGCCTCCAATCCAAACAGATGAACCGTATAGTGTTTGAGGATTGCAGCGTTGACTATGCGTTGGAATATCCTTTACATGTATCTCTTATAAAGAATTAAACGATATAATTTGAGGTAACAAAATGAAAACACTTTCTTTAAGCCTGATCATGATCTTTGCGATGATGACCCTCTGGGCCGGGATCACCCACACATATACATTGGCAGAACCTGAGTTCAAACAAACCGACCAGGGAATCCAGGTCAGCCTGGCTGGAGGGCAGAGCTATGGCAATCCTTCCGAACCGGACTTACCCTGGTTCGGCTACAAGCTACTCTTACCTGCAGGCTTTGAAGCTTACGGTCTAACAGTAAAACGCTCGGGCCCGATAGATTACGATCTGGACGACATCATTATGCCGATCCAAACCCAATATCCCATCTCACACGGCGCTATAGACAGCTGGGACGAGCCTGCTCCAGAGATTTACGGCTCCGATGCAATGTTCCCCAAACAAATCGAAAAGGGCTTGAAAACAGAGTTTTTGAATGGTCACCCCATC
>JALNWR010000142.1 GCA_023230795.1 Candidatus Cloacimonadota bacterium | reverse complement strand
TAGATTAAGTGGATCGCGTAAACCTGGGGCAGGCGGTGTAAGCCTTCGGATATCATAGCGTTTATGCACTGTGGCACCGCGATTGCTAACTCCGGGGCCGTTTACGCAGCCGCCCATGCAAGCCAGGGTTTCGATCAAAACTGGGCAATTAAAGCTCTTTACATCCAGCTCGTCTAAGGCTTCAATGACCTCCGGAACTCCGGAGAAGCTCATGAACAGGGTGTTTTCCGGAGGATTGTAATATTTGATGCCATCTATCATGCCGCCATCTATGGGATACAAACCGCCTTCTTCAGCAGCGCCAAGGGCGAAACTCTGGTTTAGGTCCAGCGAGCTCCAATCTATATTCTTGATATTGAACCAGCGCCTGAGATCGGTAAAAGTAAGCGCTACATCAAAGCTATCCACGCGAGCGCTATCCCCTGCCTCTGTCTTCTTGGCTATACAGGGGCCGATAAATACCACCCCGATATCCTCTGAAAAGGCCTGCTTCAGCATCCTGGTATGAGCCTGCACAGGAGACATCACCGGGGTGATATTGGGCACCAGCTGAGGGTAGTATTGCTCGATGAGGTGCACCACACTGGGGCAGGCAGATGATATCCACAAAGGGTTTGTGCCTTCTCGCAGAAGTTGGGCACAGGAGGCCGAAACCTCCTGCGCACCCAACGCTGTTTCCGATACACCGGCAAAACCCAGACTCTTGATGGCAGCTATCAGCTTAGCACTGTCTAATCCACTGAATTCCGTTCTGAACGTGGGGGCCAGGGATACATATACTTTGCTTTTTTGTTTCAGGAGCAACATCGCATCACCCAGATCGTCCCGGATCTTTTTGGCTCCAACGGGGCACACTTCTGTGCAGTTACCACAGAGGATACAGGCTTCGGGCATCACTTGAGCACTGCCATCGATCACTTTAATAGCTTTTACGGGGCATTCCCGTACGCATTTGTAGCAATCCTGACACTCGGTCTTTTCGGTGTATATTGGTTTATTCATATCTCTAACAGCTCTTTTCTGAGTATCTCCGGAAGCATTTCATTCTTGACTCCGTGATACTCGTTACCATTGATGGTTATATTTGGTCCTTCGGAACACTGTCCCATGCAAAGGGAGCCTTCTATGCGCACGCTATCACTTATTCCGTGATTCCGCAGGAACTCTTCGATAATCTTGAGGTTCCCTCTGTTTTCCCGGGCGAAGCAAGAACTTCCCATGCAAATCAGGATCTTTTTCATTTTGATCTTCTTGAGGCTTCTTCTGTAATCAGATTTTTGATCTGTGCCAGCTCGGCGCGGTGAATCACCTGATCGCCTACTGTGACGTTTGGCCCTTTATCACATTTCTCACTGCAGAAGGTAGCGGCAATATCAAAGTAATTGCCCCATGCATTTTCTTCCACCATTTGCAGAGTCTTGGCCAGGATGTCCTGAGAGCCGCGCAGATAGCAGGAAGTGCCTACGCAGACGCGAATCTGGCAACGATCTGCAGCATCGCCGGTAGAGATGGTCAGTTCATCATCGTCGATGCGCTTGCGGTGCCTGTAGGCAGTATGCAGCAATTCATGGGCTTTATGGCTGTTTGGCTCGGTCAGCAGTTCCTCATACAGTTCATGGATGAAGGGGTTGTCCTGAGCGCGATGCATAGGCATGGTTCTATCGGCATGATACAAGGTTTTGGTACGGTCTCTGCGCTGTTTTTGAGTGAGCACTATAGGTTGACCGGCACCGCCTGTGCAACCGCCGGGGCAGGCCATTACTTCCACGATGTCATATTCAGCTTCGCCGGCCATGACCTTATCGCAAAGCTCGCGAGCATTTCTGAGGCCATGCACCACAGCAATTTTCAGATTGCCATCTGCCAAGGTAGCTTCACGGAGTCCGGAGACGCCACGAACTTCTTGCAGCACGATGTTTTCCGGCACAGGGATATCGAATTTATCTGCCGCATAGCGCAATACCGCTTCGGATACACCGCCGCTATTACCAAAGATTACACCGGCACCGGTGGCAAAGCCCATCGGTAAATCAAAGGACTCGGGCTCTACGGATTCGAAATTGATACCCGCTTCTTTGATCATGCGGCCGAGTTCCTGAGTGGTGAGTGCAATATCCACATCCGGGATGGAATCATTGGTGAATTCCGGACGCTTGCACTCATATTTCTTGGCCGTACAAGGCATGATGGACACGCATACGAGGTCTTTCTTCTCTACCTTAAGCAGTTCGGGCAGACGCTCTTTGGCGATAGCGCCAAACATCTGTTGCGGAGAACGGCAGCTGGAAAGATTGTCTAGCAGGGAGGGGAAGCTTTGCTCGGCAAATTTCACCCAAGCCGGGCAGCAGGATGTGAAGATCGGCAGTTTTCCGCCATTGGTCTTACGAGCGATGAATTCATTGGCTTCTTCCACCACCGTGAGGTCTGCGGCAAAGGATGTATCATAGACTTGATCAAAGCCTATTATCTTCATGGCTGCCACCATTCTACCGGTAGTCATATCATTGGCGGCCAGGCCAAACATCTCACCCAAAGCTACGCGCACAGCAGGTGCAATCTGGGCAACCACTGTTTTCTTGGGATCATGAATGGCAGTCCAGGCCTCTTTGATATCGCTTTTTACCGTGATGGCACCGGTGGGGCATACTGCGGCACACTGTCCGCAATTCACACAATCCACCTGAGCCAGGCTCTTGCCATAGGCTGAGGCTACATTTACTTCCAGACCGCGGCCGGCAAAATCGATAGCGCCAATGCTTTGAATCTCATCGCAGAATCTCACGCAGTCTCCGCAGAGCACGCATTTGTTGGGGTCCCGAACCAGACAATCGCTGCCCAAATCCACGGTTTTGAATTCGCGGGTCTGGCGAAAGCGAACTTTGTCAATATTGAGACGGTTTGAAATATCCCGCAGTTTGCAATCGCTGGCTCTTGAGCATTGAGGGCAATTCTGATCGTGATTTGCCAGCAGCATTTCCACGATGGTTTTGCGCAGCTTGAGAATCTGCTCGGTATGAGTCTTCACTCTCATGCCTTCAAAAGGCTGCGTCGAACAAGAGGTTACCAGGCCTCTGCCTTCCACTTCCACCATGCAAAGTCTGCAGGCTCCGTAAACGCTGAGGTCACTGTGGTAACAGAATGTGGGAATCTCGATATGGGCCTTTCTGGCCAGCTCGAGGATATTAATCTCATCTTCCCACAATATCGGACGGTCGTTTATATATACATATTTTTCCATTTTCATTCCCCTTAACTGATGGCTTTAAATTTACAGGCGGCGATACAAGCACCGCATTTGATGCAGATCATGGGATCGATCTTATGAACCTGTTTTACTTCACCGGTAATAGCTCCTACGGGGCACACTCTTTTACAGATAGTGCAGCCGCGACAGAGCTCCGGATCGATAAAGATGGGAGTAAGAGCTTTACATTGCTTGGTAGGGCAATACTTTGCCTTCACGTGTGCTTCATATTCTTCCCTGAAATAGCGCATGGTAGAAAGCACAGGATTGGGAGCAGTTTTGCCCAGACCGCATAGCGAAGTAAGCTTCACAGTTTCGGCCACTTCCTCCAAAAGATCAAGGGTCTCTTCGGTGGCATCACCATTGGTGATATCTTCCAGCATTTCCAGCATCTGACGGGTTCCTTCCCGGCAGGGCACGCACTTTCCGCAAGATTCACGTTGGGTAAAAGACATGAAGTAGCGGGCAGTTTCCACCATGCAGGTGCTGTCGTTCATCACCACCATACCGCCGGATCCGACCATCGCACCTGCCGAGCCCAGAGAATCAAAATCTATAGGCAAATCAAGGTGTTCGCTGGTAAGGCAGCCGCCGCTGGGTCCACCGATTTGAACTGCTTTGAAAGCGTCGTTATTGATCTTACCGTCTTTGTCCAATACTCCGCCGCCGATCTCAAATACGATCTCACGCAAAGTAGTGCCAAAAGGAACTTCGATGAGTCCGGTATTGGCCACGTGACCGGTGAGGGCAAAGGTTTTGGTTCCCGGAGACTTGGCTGTCCCTATCTTTCTGAAGGCTTCAATGCCCTGTTGCATCACCACAGGTACCAGCGCCAGGGTTTCCACGTTATTGATGATAGTAGGTTTGCCGAAAAGGCCTTTTTGAGCAGGGAAAGGCGGTTTGGGATTCGGCATACCGCGTTTGCCTTCGATAGAAGCCAAAAGCGCTGTTTCTTCTCCACATACAAAGGCACCGGCCCCTTCCATCACGCTGATGCGGAAGCTTTGACCTGAGCCAAAGACGTTGTCGCCCAGTATTCCCAGCTGTTCAGCGCTTTCGATAGCTTTGCGAATGCGTTGGCAAGCCAGAGGATATTCCATACGCATATACACGTATCCTTCATCGGCACCGATGGCACGGGCAGCAATCAGCATTCCTTCGATCACACTGTGAGGATTGCCTTCCAGGATAGAACGGTCCATGAAGGCACCGGGGTCTCCCTCGTCTCCATTACATATCACATATTTCTTGTCGCTGTCTTCTTTGCGGGCAAAATTCCATTTGAGTCCGGTGGAGAATCCGCCCCCGCCGCGTCCACGCAAGCCGCTGTCTTGATAAAACTTGCATAGTTCTTCGGCTTTGTACTTTGTAAAGGCTTCACGGGCTGCAAAATAGCCGTCGTGAGCTATATATTCACTGATGTTTTGAGGATCTACGTTTCCGCAATCCTTCAGACCAGTACGTTGCTGTTTGATGTAAAAGGGAATCTCGGCCACCCCTTTGTATGGAACACCGGTTTCGGGATTGTGATACAAGAGGCGTTCTACCACTTCATCTTTGACCACAGAGCGGGCTACGATCTCTTCTGCATCTTCGGGCTTCACATGGCCATACATGATGCCATTGGGTTCGATAGTAACCAGCGGACCTACCTGACAAAAGCCCTGACAGCCACTGCCTATCATATAGACATCGTGGTGCTTGTGCTCTTTGGGGTCTTCACTTTTCAGCGATACTGTTACTTCCAGGCCACTTAGGGCTATGGCATTCTTGAGGGCATCAAAAACTTTCAAAGAGCCGTTGGCTATGCAACCGGTTCCGGCGCAAACCACGATTCTTTTGGTGCACAGGGCGCGGGCGGAATTATATTGTTCCCGAATATTTTCCAGATTAGGCATTTTCCTTCTCCTCTGCATCGATTTTATCTATTAAGGCAAGCGCTTGTTCCGGGGTGACTTCCCCGTGTATATCATCGTCAACCACCAGTACCGGAGCCAGACCGCAGGCTCCCAGACAGGATACGGTTTCAAAGGTGTACATCATATCGTCTGTGGTAATCTTCTTTTCGGTCAATTTCAGACGCTCACGCACAGCGTCTATGATTTTGGAAGATCCCCTCACATGGCATGCTGTGCCATCACACATCTTCAAAATGTGTTTACCTTTGGGCTGAAGGGAAAAATGACTGTAAAACGTGGCCACACCATATAATCTCGCCGGTGATACCCCCAAAGAGGTTGCGATAAATGTGAGCACTTCTTGAGGAAGATAACGATATTCTTCCTGAACTGCTTGCAGGATGGGAATGATCTTGGTCTCGCTACGATCGTAGCGGTCCAAAATCTCCATTACCTTATTGAAGCTGTGGGCTGCAGAGTATTGCGAACTCATTGTTACTCCTGTTTATGTATTTTTTATGTTTTTTAGGACTCATTAGTTTTTAGATTATTGGCTGAATCGTGTATTTCAATCAGCTGTTTGACTGGTGTAAGCTTTCCGCTACACGTCGGGATAATACAGCCAGCGAAGAACTCATATCTATGTTTTCTACGATAACATGTTCCGGGACATGCAGCCGGGCTGGGGTAAAATTCCAGATCGCGATGATGCCACCTGCTATCATATCATCAGCGATCTCCTGAGCGACTTCTGCCGGCACGGTCAATATTCCAATATGGATATGCAACCGTGATAAAAGGTTGCTAAGCTTGGCCATAGAATGAATCTGGATCCCTTGATAATATGTACCGGCCAGATCAGGATTGCTATCAAAGGCAGCAATGATGCGCAGACCTTTTTTGCTGAGTTCAGAATAACCCATCAAGGCTTTGCCCAGTTGACCTACGCCCACCAAAAAGCAGGAAGAAATATCATTCCAATTTAAACATTGCTCGATGGCTTGAATAAGCTCATCTACATTGTGCCCGATCTTGGGAGTTCCCACTACTCCAGTGTATGCCAAATCTTTGCGTACCTGTGTCATGTGAACACCAGTAGATTTTGCAATCTTGGTGGCTGGCACCATCTTCAGGTCAGCTTCCTGCAAGCGGTTTAATGCTTCCAGGTACTGTGGCAAGCGCTTTAGGGTCAAAAGTGGGATAGCTTCCAATGTCTTCTCCTTTGGGGTAATCTCTGTAATTGCAGTCGATAAAACAATATCGGCTTATTCTGTCAAGACCTTTCTACTCTATATTTATCGAATCACCCATATCGAGCTGATAGACAGACAGATAGAGCTTAACTATATTCTGTCTGCTATCAAATATGAAACCTTGTGCAAGTAGCTTTTTGACGCTTCTTGCCCCAAAGTATCACTTATTTCTCATCTTCCTAAAGCCTGATTTCGGTTTTCCCGATGCTGCCCATCCCTTGAGACTTAGTGTTTCCCCTTATGAGTTGTAGTGTAGATAACGTGTAAATAGTAGTAATAAGCTCTGCTATTTTTATGTCATACTGGCATTCCCCCAAAATATCGAGTCACTCTTTTGATAATGAACTTAATGATAGTATCTTAGCTATCATCTATGCCTATGTATTTCAGTTTATACTTTTGGCAGTTAAGATTCATGATTC
>JALNWR010000141.1 GCA_023230795.1 Candidatus Cloacimonadota bacterium | reverse complement strand
ATATTGCAGCTTGATCTTATAACCTTGAGAACTGGAGACGGAATGGGTATTGACGAGATCATTCCATTCATTTGAGTTGTCTATCCAGTTTATGGAATATATGTCCTGATTATACCACCTAATCTCATCCAGGTAGGTGGGCTGCCAATCCAAGTTCCCATCCTGGTGTTTTAACAGCAATTCTTCAAAGAACACACTTGCCATAAGAGCGTTGTTTGTCACCGAGTTCAGCACCGGATAGCTCACCCAATGCCATCTATCCACATCAGCCTGATCTTCGAAGGTGTATGTCCAATAGCGATGCGTTCGTGCCGGTTTTGCGCCAATATCCCGAGGGCTACCATCGGTATCAGGCGTGCCATAGCCTGCATCAATGCAAGGGGATATGCATGTAGCATTCCAGATTGGCACGAAGTTCGTAGTTAGCTTTGGGTCTCCAAACTGATTACCATGATTTGAACTAAGGTTGATGTCGTAATTCACTGCATCAGTGCCACAATTGCCCAACTTCATAATATTATGCGAATATTGTAACCTTGATTGTTCATATCCCTCATAACAATATATGCCGACATTTGAAATATCAAATACATTGTTAATTGCGCTCACATTGACGTTGTTCAAATAAAGAGCTCGATTATGTGAAACAACGGTATTGTTTTCAATCGAAATACAGGAAGGATCATCGTTGTTTCTTACTGCGTTGATTGCATACTGGAAATGGCTATAATCATTTTGAGAATAACGGTTGCTATCAAAGACGTTATTGCTAATTTCGACGTTTTCTGCGTTCACGGATGAAATACACCCGGTATGTCCGGACTCTCTTTGATAGTTATTACGGATTATATTGTTACGAATCACAAATTGACCCTTCCCGGAAACCCTGATAGCTGAAGATACACCGGCATGGTTGTCATGAATGCGGCAGTTTTCAATGATGGAATGATTTGTTTCACTATTCACATGCAGATAAATGGGGCCTATCGAGCGAACTAATGAGCCCCCAGAGTTACCATGGTTGTCATAGAAGTCGCAGTTGTTTATATGAATTGGGACAGAGACTACTAAACCAATAGGGAAATATTCAACGCCCTGCATGTAAAAATCATCTCCACAATTGCGAATAGTGCAGCTTTCCATGGTGACATGGTCAATGTTACCACTAAGTGATACTCCTCCTCCTCCTCTATTGTCAGAATCTTCAAAGATGATGTTTCGGATGGTTAGCTCATTGACGGTATTTTGAAAATTGTGAATCATTAGTGCGCGTCCTCTGGAATCTGAGTGCAGGACTACAGTTCCCATACCTTCTAAAATGAAGTTTTGCGCATTATCACCTAAATCAGTTACACAGACTCTTTCCATATATGTGCCGGGGTTTACTTGTATATGGGATATATTTGTTCCTCTGCAAACCTCGAAAGCATTTGAAATTGTATGACAGGCATTTGAGTCAGGAGACTGATCTACCAGCACAATATCTTGTGGTACCGTGAAATCGACAACGCCGAAATCTGCATTGCCATATAGATCTACGTTTATTTCAATCAATTGTGGATAGTATATCCCGTCTGCATGCTTTATCTCGTAAACACAGCTGTTAATGTAATAGTTATTAAATTGAATATACCCCAAGTGATCCGTTTGCAAATCGTAATCTTCTCCGGTGAATAGATTTGTTACCACAATTGCCTGATTGACCAAGGGTAGATTATTGTGGCGAAGTTTACCATCAATTTGACCAATTGATCCATCTATCGCAATGTCACGTAGTTTGGTCCTGATCCATCCTGCACAATTGTGACTTAGTACCTGATGAGGGCTGGCATCGTATGGGATATAGTAATCATCAAATGGCGTTTGCACTTCTTGAGAAATTGCTGAAGTGTAAGGAATATATTGGCTTTGACTTGGTTCAGCAAACTCACGATCAGTAATACACAAACTGGAAATAACAGGAACCACTGGAAGATCATAATTGACGTTAAACTTGAATTTTAGATCATCAGCGCCAATGATCCAACCAATAAATTGCTCCAGGGTTGAATTTCCAAAAGAATCTGGAATGATCTTTTGTTGAAAATGAAACTCGGTTGGGAAATAGGATGCCGGACATTTATCGTACCATGCGTTGGGGATACTTGTCAAATTCCAACTTCCTGGGAATCCGAATATCTTCCATTTTATCTGAATACTTGCAAAATTATGATAACTCCCAGTGTTGCCGATTGGCTCATGGGGTCCGAAAGCAACTGCATATTTCTTGATGTTATTCTGTTTCCAAGGAAATCCTGATTTGAAATCCAGTTGTGGGTTGTAATTGCCGGAATAGTAGTAATCAAAATCCTGATTGATATGAGTTACATTATATGCATCGCACGGATTAAGGAAATCAAAAACACTCCTGTATTCATCAGACCCATCAATGAAATCATAAGGTAGTGTATTAGCATTGATATTATTGCGCATGAACTGGCGTGCTATAGGGGAACCAACTAATTCCATCAATTCACTGGCAAGATCAGAATCTTCGGGTAATAAATCTTCAATATCATCTATCCTGTTTTGTAAATTGGAGTTGATGACAAAGCCACGATGTGGCGAATCAACCGTTAACAGTAGATTGCAACCATGAGCGAAATCATTTTGGTCCTCTGCACTGGCAAGCGCAATCCTTGCCAATACGCCCCCCATGGAGTAACCTAATACTCTGATCGGTTGGCACCCGACTCCAGCATATACACCCCCATCTGCATGATTCGCTTTTATACTATTAAGTGCAGAAAGGACCAAGCCTGCATTTAAATACAGGCTGTTTTGACAATCCGCAAATGTCAGTATGTATAAGTCATAACCATCAGTAAGTAAGTTCTTGTAAAAACTTGGATTCAGTCCGATGATACTGGATACTGTATTTGTATTGTGCAGATTGAAACCTTCTACTATCAAAATGGGTTTCTTTATGTTCCCAGAGACTGAGCCTTGATAATGAGTCAGATTTCCCACTGCACCGCCATCCACCGTAGCAACTTCTTCTGTCTCATTATATGGGAAAATGCCCACTTCATAGCTAATTTCATGTTCTGGTTCTTCAATATAAGTCGTGCCTGAAAATCTGTAGGTTTTTATTGTAACGTTGTAAGATTGAACTTGAGAACTATATTGATGAACGACATTCGTTGTCGGGGCATAGACTGTGGAGCTGCTCCCGCTGGAATCACCCCAGTTTACTACAATCTTGTTTCCCACAGGGTAATCACTAAATACCAGTGTAACTTTTGTGAAGTATGTTACCTGTACCTTTTCAGGAGCCAACGAAAAGCCAAATGTCGGAAGTCCATACCTGGCGGCAATGAATGCTGTGTCTTCTTTTCCATAAAGATTGCCGTGGGTTTCAGAGGGTGTTCTGTGAGGGCCGAATTCGGGCATATTGCTTAGAACGTTGTTACGGATAAACCCTGCATCGGCAAACAGCCACACACTTGAAATTAAAAGTAAGAAAGTGAGAATGAGACTACGCATCAAAACATGATAATTGCTCACCCCCTCCCCCCCCCGAATATTTCATATAGGGTGTTCCCTGCCTTGCCATCTGGCAGACTTGTAAAGAATTTTTGATTTTGTAACGCTTTGCAGTACATGTTATCTCCTTTTGTGTCTTTGAAGCTATTACAGAAAAGCATATTAATCACTTGAGTTTTTTCTCAAGCTTTGCTTTTCCGCTTAGCTACGTAGCATTTGATAAAAACCAATGTGGACCGAAATTCAGTTCACGCCATCACAAGATCTATATCATGTCAAATCTCGTGAGATTTGACCAATTGCTAAAGATAAACATGTTCTTGATGAGGATCATGTTACGGCGCCATATTATTAACTGCCCGAGAGGTGTCAAGCGATATTTTTGCAGGTCATTGGCATCCCAAAATGAGACTGTTCAGAAGTCTGCATATCATACTGTCCCGATTGTATCCAATATCACCCTTGTATTCCGGTAGGATAGTGGTATCAAACCCACCCACAATCTCGGCCTTAATCGCCATCGGAAACACCAGCATGAGCATTGCAGCCAGAGCTGTCATAATCACTATCTTCATTTGTAAACTCTCTATTATAAGATTAGTTCACAAATCTGGAAAGTGTTCCCCAATATCTCCATAATTGCTTATGGTATATGTATATATAGTTTTGGCAAAAGCGGTTTTTTTAGTTAATCAGTCTTTTAATACTGTTCCAAAACTGTTCCAAAATACTGTTCTAAGTTCTTAAGTATCCACCTATCCACCTAAGTTCTAATAAAACCAGATAATCCGCGTGGATCCGTTCAATCCGGCCAATCCGCGTGCCTATTAGCTTAGCCCAGTTTGGCCAGTTTTATCAGAGACTCGCTTCCGCTACCGGAAAGACTGCCCAATTCCATATCCACTTTCAGGTGTCCGCATGATTGTAGGTCCACCTTCTCTCCCTGATCAAGATAACGGCAGGGAGCAATGATGATGATAGGTTTTATCTCTTTGCTGCTTAGTAGTTTTAAATAGGCAATACTGTCCTCATCCAGCCATTGGGCAATCTCGTCCGGTCGGTAACTACGGTCTGCTCTGAACAAATCAGCCACGATATTCTCCATTGATTCTGATGATTTCTTCTTCCGCAGTGTGGGCATTTGTCCTTTTGCCATGGCGATCCATCTTCTACCACTGGTCGAGTTATTCATCGAAATGGCTGGGGCGGTAGAGTGTGGATGGACGGAGGCAATGCTCCATTTTTCTGATGTCTTGAAGTCTTGGTCAATTAAGGTCGCCCTTTTCAACCTTCTTCTGAAAAATGATTAGAGAAAGCAGGATTTGATATCAACAATATCTCGCTTGATATCAAACAGTAATACAAGGGCTCTCACGGAATACCTTTAAAGGTCACTGCAAAATATGCAATAGCTTCCCATCTATGACAATGAGGATCACGGTTAGCAAAATCCCGTACATGTGAAAGAGGTTACTATAGCGAGATAGATGCTTACCCTTGAACGAGCATACAATTAGATATAGTCCCTCTATGATGAGAATAATAATGATAAACAGTCCAAATGAGAACATTCTCAAAATTGAAAGAATTATATACAGCGACAGTGATATTCCGAAGGCAGCAGCAGTATGCTTTGCATTTGTCTTACTCATTAGTGGCTCCTTATCAAATAGTATATGTCGACTATCATTAAACGATTATTGATGAACAGAAGATCAGTGGGGTGTCCAAATGACCTGGACAAGCCATGCTATTTACAAGACCCCCCACCATCAAATTGAACCTTTGAACACCTGATTCTCAAGCATCTAGGCCAGATAATTCATTAGCCTAGAACACATGCTGTAGTGTCAATGTGGCCAATGCATAAAACAGCGAGCCAGGAAAACCTGTCGATCCAACTATTGCTCCTCCAATAATACCAATAATAATATCAGCAGTCGAGCCACCAGTATATCCTGATCCGACACCTCCAATAATTCCACCCACTAAATCAGCCCCCCATAACACACGAATGTCATTTATCTGGGTGGGATCACCCTCACCGTTATACACATCACAAAGAACCTGATTCCATTTGTCAGCTTCTTGTTCCCAGTACATTGCGGAACAATAAGCTATCTCAACCGCATTGTAGTATATGGGATACTTTTCTTCAAATCCTTCGATAATTGCCTCATTATAGAGATCTGATAGGTTTACGATGTCCTCAGAAATATCGTTGGCACTTATTAACTGAATTTGTATTAAATCATATATCAGCATTTTTTCATCGAATTCAATCGCTGATTCTGAATAAGCTGTATCTACAAGGGCTTCACAATAGTCTACCAGATCATGCACATCAGAATGTATTGGACGAGTACCCCATACATCAACAAAATCATTATAGCATTCTGTTGTTGAAAATATGGCATCGCAAAGTAGCATTTGCTGAAACTGACTTTGCAAAAAGTCCTCACATTATTCTACGTTAAGCGTAGTATTAGAATCTCTGAGTTGCTCTAAAGCATAGTACATCTCATCGAGCTTCATGTTGTGAAGTTCGCCTGAGTTGAGCTTCTTTGAGCTCATCAATTCTGGTTGAACAAAAGTTTCACTTCTTTCGCAAGAAGCCAACGTCAATAATGATACTATTGACACGACTAGTACTACGATAATGGTCAATTTCATTTGTTCTCCCTATTGTTCTTAAGGATTCATGCATGTTGAGCGCCAATTACTAGATTAAGGCCACTTCTTGATGTTCATCGGTTCTTAAGTGCAATTATTTATGCACTCCAATGTTTGTCAAGACATATTATGTCACACGCCTCTGAAATATACGAAAAATACCCGGGTTTTATATTAAGAGTCACCCAAAACTGCAAATGGGCGTCGGTGTGACACAGTCTAAAGCCAGTCCTATCTATCTCTCCACTTCACATTGCCTTACGACCACTGTGACAGTTGATACTCATTTGCAGGTTTGGGTGAGACTTTGTATCAGAAGTCTGCATATCATACTGTCCCGATTGTGTCCAATATCACCCTTGTATTCCGGTAGGATAGTGGTATCAAACCCACCAGGTATCAAACCCACCCACAATCTCGGCCTTAATCGCCATCGGAAACACCAGCATGAGCATTGCAGCCAGAGCTGTCATAATCACTATCTTCATTTATAAACTCTCTTTTATAAGATTAGTTCACAAATCTGGAAAGTGTTCCCCAATATCTCCATATTTGCTTATGGTATATGTATATATAGTTTTGGCAAAAGCGGTTTTTTTAGTTAATCAGTCTTTTAATACTGTTCCAAAACTGTT
>JALNWR010000140.1 GCA_023230795.1 Candidatus Cloacimonadota bacterium | reverse complement strand
CTGAAAATCTGGATTGCTCTGGCAACATCATGCTCAAGAGGCCAAAATAGACGCGTGAGGCACTGCCCTCATATCCCATAAAGCTGGGCGAAAGCTCCTCAAGCGAGCCCTCGGAATTGAAGATTGATATGGCGTAATTGCGCAGTAATTCCAGCTTTTGCTTCTGCTCTTCGGTGATCGAATCCCGCTTTGAAAACAGCATTTTCACCAGGCGATATTGATTCATGATCTTGATGCAGATCCAGCGCTTGATGAAATCCAAGCCCTGCGCATCGGAGAGCATCTCCAATTGCCTTCTTCTGATCAACACGGTGCTGCCGATCCTGGGAAACCAGACCCTGGCATAAGGATTGCCATATTGGTCCAACATCACCACATCGATATTGTGCTCCATGGCCAATTGAATGGCATCGGAGCTGATCTGCACAGCATTTGAGATCACAATGCTGGAGATCTTCAGCGGAGATATTTTGATCTTCTTTTCATCCACAAAGACTTCAAACATATCATCTTTCTTGCGTAGTGCCGAGCCGTAGGTGTTAAGGTGGAGTTCCATAGCTCATAATGACAGGGCAGAGCCCATTTCTTTTGGTTCAGTCAGAAAACCGGTTTTAGAGCTGTATGCTTTTTCTACATCATCATGTAAGATATAGTAGATATGCTCATCCAGTTTATGAATATAAGAGGTCTGGATGCTGTAGTTTTTAAACTCTGAGGGATTGAGATTTATCTGAAAACGTGCGAGGCTGTTATAGGCATTAGCAATTCGCAGCCGTGCCTTAGACTCGGTCTTTTCATCAAGGTTCTTTTTGTCTTTCAGGATTTCCCGAGCTTCAAGCAGACTATCCATATCACTTTGTGCTTTGGGAGTTAAAAGCAGATAGACCGAGATGCTTGCGTATTGGTCTTCTATAAGTCGGAATCGTTCGATGGCCAGCTGCCCTCTGATTTCTTGATCATAATTTAATTCCGCAATAGCTTTCATGATCGCATTTGCTTCAGCGGTAAATTCAAGGCTCTGGTAGTATTCACGGATCAGGTCTGAGAAATCGCGGCTTTCAAGCGTTTCGTATCTGTAGAGTATCTCTCTGGTTTTGGAGAGGATATACCTGTCATACACAAGCTGTGAATATTCACGGGATTCGTTGACCAAGTATATCAAGTGCATCTCACCCCCCAAAACGCCCAGCTCTCCGTGCCGGTTACATCTTCCGGCCACCTGAATAACGGAATCAAGGGGGCCTAAATCCCGATAAACCCTGGAAAAACTAAGATCTACTCCGGCTTCAATAAGTTGCGTAGAAACCAATATTATCCGTTCCTGGGCTTGCAGAGCTTTTCGGACATCCTCAATTCTTCCCAATCTACAGCTGGGAGTATGTAAAGTGGTAAGGCAGAATACTGTATATCTTTCACCATACTCTGCATTCAGCATATTAAAAAGGTCTATCGCACACCGTTTTGTATTCATAACGAAGAGCGCGTTATCGGCTTTGGACAGCTCAAGATTCTGCACAAAAGTATCAAGATCAATAGGGCTTTTGTGAATGTGCAGCTTAACGCGATTAAACACAGGGTGGTCAAAAAGCTTTTGCGGGCTTATCTCAAGGTAAGTGTTGGGCTCAAAAATGAAAGGTTGGGTGGCGGTACAGGTGAGAATATGGGTGTGGAATCTCTCGGCCAAAACGGAGAATATCCTTCTTAAGAGAGGGTAGTACTTGGGGGGCAGGCTCTGAACTTCGTCTAAGAGAATGATAGAGTTTATTATATTATGAAGTTTTCGAACCATAGAGTTACGGGTTCCGATCAGAGAGTGAAAGAGCTGCACAAAGGTCGAGACCACGCAAGCGGCGTTCCATGAATCCGCAACCAGGTTGTCATTCATAAAATCACGATAATCGTACTCATCATCCTTGTCATGGCGTGTAAAATCTACGAGATGGTGATGTTTCAATAGGATATCCGGGTTACAGGCGTCAAAGCCATTGCTAAGCAGTACCTTTTCGACCACTTCATAGTTTTGGTCGATGATGGATGTATATGGCAGGCAATATATTACTCTTCTGCGATGGGGCAGAGATTTTTGCAAGGTTTCCGCAAAGCCCAAACACGATAAGGTTTTGCCACTTCCGGTAGGGGCACTCATAGCAAAGCTTTTTGTACTGCCGATATTCACATTGCAAGAGGCCTTGAGCAATTCCCCCCGGATCCTGTTCAGATCGTTATCTGCCTTATCAAAGGTGGCTATAAGACGTTCTGGAGAAAACGACAAGTCCTGATCCAAACTGCGGTCCGGCTCAATATCGATACGAGCCGCGTCATACTTATCCGCATCGATCAACACTGAAAAAAGCAGGTTTTGAATGAAGAAGCGTTCAATAGCATCATCGGGATTATCTATGGGCTCAAAATCTTCCAAAGTATAGCTAAGCTCTTCCAGATATCTTTTGTTTAGCTTGGGAAGCGTAATATTGTGAAGGGCAATAAAGTCTTGCAGCTTGTTATCGCGGCTGATCTGAAGGCAGATATCTTCATAAGTTTTCAGCGTATTCGCGATCAAAATGCCTTGATCCAAGCCTTCAGAACCAAAAGAACTCAGGTTACCGTGGTGCCTTTGAGCAGCCTTAAAGCCGATGGCGGCGAAATCATCCCATTTGCCGTCGTCTTTGAGATTGTGATACAAGATGATAGCCGAGATCAGGCTATGTTTTGAATATGCAGACCTGACTCCGCCTTGTACATAAGTTTGAAAATAAGAACTTGCCTTACCGAGATCATGAAGCAGGCCGATGCGAAAGGCCAAATTGGCAAGAGAGTCCCCAGAGATCAATCGTGTATCCAGAGAAAGCCTTTGGATGCGTGCTTTACATCCTTGTGCAACACTGGTAAGATGCACAGTCAAAGGCTTTCTCTGATACTCTTTGTAAGCAGGGTGGGATATTATCATTACAGTAAAGCTATCCTCGTTTTAGCTTCGTTATTTAATTCAATCAAGTTATTAAACTCACCAAAAAGGCGTTTTCCTGTAGCTTCTATTACTACATCAGCGAAACGTACAGAGCGGCGATAACTGCTTTTTCCCTTGGTCTCAAGGATTTGTTCCAGAGGCATACGCTCGATGTTCAAGTGGAAATTTGCGGTATCAAGAGTCACGATCTGATCTTTAGATACCACAGAATCAAGGTAGTCCGATTTATCAAACACCGAGATATCCTCTTTGCTGAACTTCCTGAGCAGTTCGATTTCCGCCCGGAATTGTCTTTGGCCAAGGTACACGTCAAAACCGAGGTTCTGATTCCTGATGCGGTCTTCCAGTGAATCCAAAAGATCATCCGAACCTTGCTTTGTAGCTAAATATAGGGTCCAATTCAGCTTACCTCCCACAGCGGGCATCAATAGCTCCAAACGGCACTGTTTATGTCCGGAAACATCATTGATGACTTTCTCATTGCCAACGTAGTTCATGGTAAAGAACTGTCTGCGAAACACGGACTCTGCAGGAATGCTTATCCCTACGCCCAGGTTTTCCGACTTAAGTAAATCATAGTAGGAATCTCTGGGCTGCATCAGGATGGATGCCATCAAGCCACATATAGCGGTTCTGGGTGGGATAGTGTAGGTCAAGGAAGATGCATTGGTATAAAACTTGCGGAAATGCGCAAGCTCTCCGGAAAGATTCAGTTCCAGAATAGTATCGAAGTTCTTTATAATGCTCATGATATCCCCCTGCTACAGAAGGGATAACTCATGCTTCCAATCTTTGTTGATGAAGATGGCCTCGAAATCATCGATTTCAAGCTGATCGTCTTTGAAGCAGTGAATCTTGCTAATTTTATCCTTGTTTGCGGCCAGATATTTTATTAGCTTGCTGATATCCAGCTTGTAATCGTCAGGTTTGCGGATGAGGCGCAGGTTTTCAGCAATAACGCTATTTTGCCCTACGATCTGTATCATAGGCCGCAAATCCTTGAGGAAGTGATCCTTTTGCTTTAGCTCAATGCGCAGGTAAAGCCGGGGATATTGGCCAATCTTGGATCTGGTGCGAGCCAAAGGGATGGATTTGAGAATTGCTTCATCAAATAGCCGAATATCCTCTTCCGTGAGCGTCGTTGTTTGTGCTGCGTTGGCATTGACGCTGCCTGAAAACGCAAGCAGTGAATAGTACACGCGGTAATCCTTACCAATTCCCTGTCCTGAAGAGAAGCTGGACGTAATGGTGCTGCTATCCACCATTTCTACTGGATGCAAGGAATATCCCCAATTGAACTGCACCGGACCGGTATAGTGACCCTCTTCACGCTTGTCCTCGGCTGTAACGGCACCAAACATGCGAACATCGATAAGGTCTGTATGAGTCATCTTCCCTGCTTTAATTTGCTTGTTTCTTTCTTTGGCGTCTTTAGCTTTGGCAGTAATGAATATCTCCTGGCCTTTTATGGCTTCAAGGTAGTCTCTGATGTATCGTTTCAAACGAACGTCAGAAACGAGATTTGTAGATGTGTCGTAATCCATTCTGGGTTTGTTCTCATTGTCCATGTCCCCATTGGGATTGCACATTTGCGCATCGTAAAGAAAGAGGATTTCCGAATTGCTGTTAATCATTTTGTGCCTCCTGGCTATCTTTTTTTGCTTGTTGTTTTCTGTATTCCATCAAACCCACATAGCTGTTGTAAGCTCGCCCGCTGAGGATGTGGAAAACAGTTTCTTCCGGGCTGAACGAGCTGCTTACAAGGCTGTTCATACATTCTCGATAATAAGCGTCTGTGATAGGATCGTTGTAAACATCCCATACCTCACGAAGGTCATCAATCACTGCCATTACAGATTTTACTTTTTGGACGGGTATTCCACGCAGGTTCAGCTTACTGATGGCGGTTCTTTTAATGCCTTTCTCCCGCTGTTTTCTTTCAATTTCCGAAATGTAAACGCCCATGATAAAAAGCCCTTGGGCGAGATAGTTGTTTCTGTACACTTCGGAGTTATTGCTGAAGTAATCCAAAAGCGATGCTTTTTCTAAAGTAGTTGTCATGTTTTGTTCCTCCTGGCTTTTCAGCCCTCTTAGTTGCTTAAAGTTTATTAGATGCTTTAGATATAGCATCATGATGTATGCAGACAAATCCAAGACAAACGTGGAGTGGTCACCAACGTGGTTTCTTTTACGGGAATGGACATCTATAAAGCGCTTGATTAGCAGATTATAGTCAATGTCTTGTGAGTATAGGTAAGCTGATAGCAGACCCAAAATGTCACGATTAATTCTCTGATAATCTATAGGTTTAAGATTGGGGTGAGACTCTTGCGAAGCCAAGAGCAGGAAACGCAGACCTTCAAAAGAAAGACCGTAATCACTGTTGAAAAGCTCAGGTAGGTCATGGGTTAAACTTATCTGGTCAAGATCTTCGATTTTCTGCACTAATGAAGGGAGACTAATGCCTTTGATCAACTGGTTGATAATGAACTCCTGGCTGGTTGGACTTGGCTTATTGTAAAAGAACAGAGAAAAGCCGCTGAGCCTGGCTTGAAGATGTTTAACCGTATTTAAGCTATTCTGATATTCTGCCTTTCCCCTGCGTCTTAAAAGTCTTGGAATGGACTGGAGGCTTGCGGGGTTTATAAGCTCTGTATCATCGTTTTGCATGATCCCTAAATCAGGAAAAACCAGGCAATTCAAGCCTAAGATATAGGTTTTGAAATAAATGCTTGCATATCGGGTTCCCACCGTGACTTCATTGTAGCAATCTTTGCACATGGAGAATGCGCTTTTGCTCATACTTGCAGACGCACCATCAAAGTAATATGGGTTCTGTGCACCATAAAACTTCTGTTTAAGGGACACTCTTTCGGAGAGTTTTGCAGATATAGAACAGAGGTGGCAGTGGCCTTTATTTTTGGATTCAGCGAATTGCTTATCAATTATGTGATAAAACAAGACATCCAGATAGCAATCGGCAATTTCCTGTATCTCATGCATATATTTGCCATCGATAGTAAGCGCATAAGCTTGCCTTTGACTGGTGATATCAGCAAGTTGCTCCGCAAAATACTTCTTAAGAGCTTTATCGCGAGCCTTTTTGAAAGCTTTTGCATCCGAGATATCCATTAGGGTCTGATCTATATCAGGATCAGGGAATCCGGTGGCTTGCTCTGGTGATAACAAACTGTAATCCGGCCTTATCCCATAGTCATCGTCCAGGAAAAAATCATCGCGGATTTGCTTCAGGTAATTGATGCACTTATCTACCCCTTCAGGTTCGCTCCAACGGATTTTCTTGCGGTTGCTTTGAATATACTCCAGCAGAGCAAAGCCCAGAATGGATTTGTAGCTCGTGTGTGTAGCATAGATATTGGGGTCTGCAGGAGCGTAATTTACAAAGATGAGTTTCTCCTCGCAAATCCCATCTTCAATCTCAGGGCCGGAAGTAAAGCGTATTTGCTTATTGACAGTGTCCAGGTTCATCAGCACAATCCTGCCACAATGCGGGCTATCATCACCCTTCAATGTGTATTGGAATGATGCATCTTCCGCGCAATATTGCCGGACCATATATTTCTTCTGATCGCTTGATGTCATTTCCGAGACCCGGTCGTTCTGCATCTTTAGCTTGCCGATCATGCGGTAGTTTGTGATCATTTCTCCTCCTTTTGTCTTTGCACCACCCCAAACCCCCGGGCGCTTTGTTTGCCCAAAGCCAGATAGTCCGGAATCACAAAATTCACGGTAAATTCTCCGGTGAAGCAGTGCATGGGTATATTGTGAAAATTGCGGGATACGGGCTTGAACCAGCCATCCACTTCGATGGCCTCAAAATCCGGGATTGTATAGGAAAAAGCTTTGGATATGGTAAGCAGATTGCCTCTTAGTATCTGTTTG
>JALNWR010000139.1 GCA_023230795.1 Candidatus Cloacimonadota bacterium | reverse complement strand
GAATTACAACCATATACAGGATTAGCAATTTGGCCGAAATGGCTAAAAAACGCCTGTTTTTGGGGGTAAAAAATAGCCAAATGGTAAAGATCGGTTGAGTCCTGTAGGGACGGAATTTCAGATAGCATACCAACTTCAGCACAATGCCTTGAGTCCTGTAGGGACGGAATTTCAGATAGAAAACACACAACCACAAAGGTCTGAGTCCTGTAGGGACGACATTTCAGATAGCATATAGCAGCTATACAATAGCTTGATTCCTTGGACGATATTTCAGATAGCAAAGATTGACGAGCCCACAATTAGGATATCGTGTTGAATTTTGAAGTCTAAACCAGCTTCATAGTTTACGGTAAAGTATAAAGGTAATAGAGCTGGTTTAAACTCCAAAATTCAGCTGGGTTAACCTCCTTATCCTTGGGTTAGGTGTCAACTTATTTAGGACGGCACAACAGCTCGAGTCCTGTAGGAACGGCACTTCAGATAGAGCCACAGCTCCACAACAGTTCGAGTCCTGTAGGGACGACATTTCAGATAGCTATTTCGCTACCGGGGATGATTAATGAAGTCCATGCCAGCTCCCGCACCAAGAACCTCAAAACCTCAAAACTTGGAAAAACCGCGAGATTTCTCCCGCGGTTTATCTATTATTAGAGCCGTTAATATCTTATTTCATCAGCACAGCTTTTTTGAAGAAGCTATCCTGTCCGGCTTGCATGCGGATATAATATACACCGGAAGAAAGGCCGGAGCCATTTTGATCCTTACCGTCCCAGGTCAAGTTCCAGGAGCCGGCAGATACGTTGGCCAGATCAAAGCTACGCACCTGCTGCCCGCGGTTGTTGTAAACAGAGATAGAGACGTCACTTGCTTCAGCCAGCACATAGCTGATATTGGCACTGGGATTGAAAGGATTGGGATAGACCTGTTTCAGTTCGGTGAATAGCGGAACACCCGGGCTACCAGGTTGGTTGCCTTCATATAGTACTTGAATGGGGCCATAAAATTCCTCGCTGCTATCTATATCCGAAACCACCAGCCAATAATAATAAGTCCCGATCTGATTGATTTCGTCGTCGGTATATACATAAACCTGCTGCTCTGAAGTGTTTGTGGCGTCGATCAAAGAGCTGATCTGGTGGGCATTGGCCAGGTTGGGATCTGTGCCGCGATATATATAGAACCCCATTACAGAGGTCTCAGACTGGGTGACCCAGGTGAGCACAACGTTATTATGAGCACTGAGGGCTGCGGTGAAGGAGGAAAGTTCTACGGGGAGGGTATCGTTGCCAGCAGTCCACACTGGGTTTTCATTCGTAATTGTTCCGTTTTGGACTGTGCCATTATAGCCATTAGTCGTGCTGTCATAAGCTATGCTTCCTGAGCTTTCATCCAGCTTCCAGTAACCTACCAATCCAGCGCTTGAAGGGCTAACAACTTTATCATAATTATCTCCGATTTCTGTCGCAGTGCGAACATCATTCCATACGCGGACCTCATCAATGAGACCATAGAAGGCAATTTCTCGGCCAGGTCTTAAATCTCCGATAGTGAATACACTATTCCAACTTGTGTTTGAGTTTCCAGCAGTTCCAGAACTCTCCAAGGCTCCATTTACATACAGCCTTAGTTCTCCATTTTTAACCACTGAAACGGCAATGTGATACCAAGTATTGGCAGTCAAACCTAACCCTGATGTTTGGATCCTGCTATCGTTGTTATCAAATGAATAAACCCAAATTTCGCTTCCACGTTGCGTTACCCAGATAGGTTTATAAGTAGAAGATGACGAGGCTAATATGGTTCTTCCGTATGTTTGTATAAGCCCAGTACCTACCGTTACTGATGCAGGCTTAATTCAAGCTTCGACGGTGAAAGTACTGCTAATCTCGGAAGTCATATTACCGATAGCCACACAGTCATCATCGCCATCAAAAGTCAAGGCATTGTTCTGAGCCAACAATCCGCTTACTAAAAGTAGAAAAAATAAGAGTGTAAGGGGCATTACTTTGTGTTTCATAGTTACCTCCTAAAAAACACTTTTTTATATTAGTTCATTTTAAGGCTGAGACGCACTGTTCAGCATCAACTAAGCTATAAAGTAATTACCTATCGATTTCTGTCAACTTGAAGTTCTTTCTTTTTTGCAATTTGCTATAAAAATCTGTTGATATTTTGCGACAACTACTGATTATTCTGGGCTTTATATAGCTTGCAGACCTGCAATATCAAGAGTTACCAGGGGCGGTGCATTTTGCTTATAAAAGAGATATATTTTTGCTGCTAATGTGAGATGCTGGCAGGCTCAAGGAAACCAGCTTGAGTTCGAAGTTCGGCACCCCAGGCAGTTTCTCAAGCAGCTGAGATGGTGAAAACCTCAAAACCTCAATTTCGTTCTTTCCAATACTGCACCATCTGCTCTATCGGCTGTCTATCCTTGCTTTTGGACATAGCGGAGAGGAATTTGCTGTAGATAGTTTTATTTTCTTTGGGATAGCCAAAGGGGGAGATGGCCACTATCTTCCAGGAATCCGGCAGCTGCAGGTGTTTGGCCAGCAGCGTTTCTGAAAATGCGGCCATCCAGCAGGAGCCGATGCCATGGTGCCAGGCGGTGAGCATCATCTGCTGGAAGGATATAGCGGTATCTACGAGGTAGTAATCCTTGTCGTTTATGCGCACGTTTTTCTTTAGGTCTGCGCAGGCTACTATCACCACGGGAGCGTCTTTGATGAAGAAATTGCTCAGGCCGATGAGTCCGGTTTTTTGGGTGAGGATGCGGATGTCCTGGGGATCGTTAAACACAATGTAGCGCCAGGGTTGACGGTTTTGGGCAGAGGGGGCGAGGCGTCCGGCTTCCAGGATCTCCTGCAGGATTTCATCGGGGATGGGCTCCGGACGGAAATCCCTCACGCTGTAGCGGCTGCTTATGAGCTGATTGATATCCATTTGCTTTATCCTATGTCTTGCATGTGGTTTACGTTTTGCAAAATTCCGGCATCTTCCACCGGCACGATCATGGTGGCTATGGAGCTGTAGCGGATGATCTCTCTGAGGCCGGCCTCCGCTTCCTCATAGATATTCAGGGAGGATGGGATGATGATGGGGTGCCCGCGCTGGCCGCGAAATTCCGGTTTGATCACGCAATCCGGATTTTGATAGGCAGACTGCAACAAAATGGAGATGGTTTCGGATTTCACAAAGGGGTGATCCACGGGAAAGACGAGGTAGGAATCCGGCTTGACCTCCAGCTTGCTCACCGCTGCACGCAGGGTGTCCAGAGGGCTGGCGGTGTCTTCATCTTCGGCCAGAACGATGTCCCTGACCCCTGCTTCCAAGAGGCTGGTGCTGATCTTTTGGGAAAAGAGCTTGCCATCCACGCTCGCTTCAGACTTCGGCCGGCCATAGCGGGTGCCTTTGCCGGAAGCGAGGATGATGGCGGTTACTTTAAAAGGAGTTGAATTCTGCAATGGCCTGCTCCAATTCGTTAAAATTCTGCTCGAAAGTCTCGATCCAATACTCGGGGTCCCACTGGCGATTCAGTTCTGCTTCGCTGCGGCCTTGTTGCTCTACCCAGGTGAAGTATTTC
This sequence comes from Candidatus Cloacimonadota bacterium, assembly GCA_023230795.1. Taxonomy (GTDB): domain Bacteria; phylum Cloacimonadota; class Cloacimonadia; order Cloacimonadales; family Cloacimonadaceae; genus UBA5456. The sequence goes on along the minus strand of JALNWR010000139.1, from coordinate 3,363 downwards.
AGATGGTGGATGCGCTTTTTATCCTGATAACTGAGCTCCAGGAAGTTATCGTAGCTCTGTGCGCCCAGGCAGACTCCATAGTCCACTACGGCCTGAATCTTTTCATATTCGCCGCGCTGCTCTTTTAACCCGGCTATGCGGCTGGAATACATTTCGGCGGAATCTGTGAAACAGGTGGTGATGATGTCCTGCTCGCTGTATTCAAAGTACTTTGCGATTTTGATAGCGGCCAGGATATTGCCGATAGAAGAGATGCCCAGTAGCGGCAGCTGGGCTACCACGGCAGGGTCTGCCCCGCTTTCGATCAGATAGTGATGGCCTTCTGCTTCGTTGAAGAGCCGCAGGAGCCGGATGCAATCTTCATCCCGGATGGCAGCTACAGCATCGGTAGCACGCACATTATGCACCCAGGGCACGTGTTTGTCGCCGATTCCTTCGATGCGGTGCTCGCCAAAGCCGTTATTGAGCAAAGTGGGGCATTCCATAGCCTCGGCGGCCACGGTCTTCATCAGGGGATGGCGGGTCTTCAGATAGTCTCCGGCGGCGATGGTTCCGGCCGAGCCGGTGGCGCTTACGAAGGCACTTAGACGGCCTTTTTCGCCCTTCAGCAGCTCATAGGTTTCGAGGAGGGCGTTTCCGGTGACGTGATAATTCCAAAAGGAATTGCCGAACTCTTCAAAGTGGTTCAGGATCACATACTTAGGGTCGCGGCTCAGCTCATCGCATTTGTCATAAATCTCTTTGACGTTAGATTCGCTGCCGGGAGTCTTGATGATCTCGGCTCCGATGCTGTGCAGCCATTCAAAGCGTTCCTGACTCATGCCTTCGGGCAATACGGCCACAGCAGGGCAATCCAGAAGTGCACAGTCAAAAGCGCCCCCGCGGCAGTAATTGCCTGTGGAAGGCCAGACCGCCTTGTGGATTTCGGGATCGAAATTTCCGCTCACCAGAAGGGGAAGCAGACAGCCATAGGCAGCGCCAACCTTGTGTGCACCGGTGGGATAGTATTTGCCTATCAGCCCCACTATCCTGGCTTTCACGCCGGTGATCTGAGAGGGTATTTCCAGATAGTTGGGCGGGCCAAATCCGCCGGTATGCATATCGTTTTTCCAGGAGATGCGAAAGAGATTCAGCGGATTGATGTCCCAGAGGCCGATCTGCTTGATGCGATTCTTCAGCTCCTCCGGGATGGTTTCGGGATGCATCTGCTGGCTGATGGTGGGCAAAATGATCCCATGCTTTTTGCAACGGGCGGCGTTCTTCCTGATCACCGCAGGCACTGTATTTGTAATAAGTTTTGGCATTTATACTCCTAAGTAAATTATGCTTAAAGAAAAGATTTTAGTTTGGCTGCGGCGTCTTTGACCTTGCTGTTTAAGATCATGGCAGCGATCACGAAGGGTTTGTAGCCCGCCTGCTGATAGGTATGCAGTTTGTAGCGGTCAAATACGCTTTTGGCCACTTCGCCGCGAGCGCAGCTTACATCGCTGATGTCGGCAGGCAGACAGTGTTCATACAGCGCATTGCTGGCTTTGGTGAGCTTCATCATAGCCTCGGTGCATTCCCAATCCTGATGCGCTTTGTTTTCGGCCAGACAGTGCTGTTCCAGATCGGCAAGCCCTTGTTTGTCAGCTTGTTTGAGCAGTTCGGTACGCTTTGTCATCACAGCCATAGGCGCCCAGGATTTGGGATATACCACATCGGCATCCCGGAAGGCTTCCTGCATGCTATGAACCTGGGTGAAGCTGCCTCCGCTTTCATCGGCAAAGGCTTTGGCGCTCTTCAGGGTATCCGGCTGCAGATCGTAGCCTTCGGGGTGAGCCAGCACTAGATCCATGCCAAAACGGGTCATGAGATTGATCACGCCTTGCGGGACAGACAGCGGTTTGCCATAGGATGGGGAATAGGCCCAGCTCATGGCTATCTTCTTGCCGCGCAGAGCTTCCCAGCCGCCGAAGTAATCCTTGAGTTTGAGCAGATCGGAGAGGCTCTGGGTGGGATGATCCAGATCGCATTGCAGATTTACCAAGGTGGGACGTTGGGCTAAAACTCCGCTCTGATAGGATTCCGAGACCGCATCTGCCACTTCTTTCATGTAAGTATGCCCTTCTCCGGGATACATATCGTCACGGATGCCTATCACTTCGGTAAGGAAAGAGATCATGGTGGCGGTCTCTTTCACGGTCTCGCCATGGGCGATCTGAGATTTCACCTCATCCAGCTCGGCCAGGCCAAGGCCCAGGGCATTCACCGCGGAGGCAAAAGAAAAGCGGGTGCGGGTGCTATTGTCCCGAAAGATGGAGATCGCCAGGCCGTAATCGAAGATGCGCCAGGGCTGTTTGCGCCGGTGCAGGATTTGCAGGATTTCTGCTACCAGCATCACGGCTTTGAGATCGTCCAGCGAGTTCTCCCAGGTGAGCAGGAAGTCCCGGCCGTACAGCTTTGGGCTAAGTTCGGAGAGTTCTTGCAGGTTCTTGTTTATTTCTTGCATATTATTTACCTCTAAAAGCGTTTCATAAAGTTATTTAGGTACGGGATACATGATGCGGGCGGCGTTTTGGACTGCATCCACGATCTGTTGATAGCCGGTGCAGCGGCAGATATTGCCTTTCAGCGCCTGCCTGATCTCGCTGCGGCTGGGATGATGATTGACCATAAGCAAGGCCAGGGCTCCCAGCACCATGCCGGGGGTGCAAAATCCGCATTGGATAGCGCCCGCATCCACAAAAGCTTGCTGCAGAGGATGCAGAGTGCCGTCCTTTGGGCTGATCCCTTCTATGGTGATAATCTCATGGCCGATAGCGTCTTTCACCAGCATCTTGCAGCTATGGCGGGCTTTACCATCCACTAAAACCGTGCAGGAGCCGCATACTCCGATATCGCAGCCGATCTTGACTCCGGTCAGAACCAGGTCTTCCCGCAGCCAGTCTGAGAGCTTCCTCTCCTGCAGGGCAGAGTCAGGCTCGTATCTGTGTCCGTTTACTGTAATCATCTGTCTGCCCTTAGCTTAATAGGTTGATCCGGATAGCGTTTGCCGGTAGCGCGGTAGATGGCATTAGCGATGGCCGGAGCGGTGATCTCCAAAGTGGGCTCGCCTATCCCCTTGGCTTTTGAGGGAGAAGTGGGGTCCGGATTTTCCACTATGATGGCGGTCATTTCCGGAAGGTCGGTAGCGCGCATGAGCCGGTATTGATGAAGGTTGGTAGGGATCACTCCTCCGTCTTTCAAGGGAACTTCTTCAAATAGGCCGTAGCCCGCTCCCATAGCCATGCCGCCGTAGAATTGACCTTTGACCATAGGGGGATTGATGGCTTTGCCCACATCATGTGCGGCCACCATATTCAGCAGGGTGACCTTCAAGCT
>JALNWR010000138.1 GCA_023230795.1 Candidatus Cloacimonadota bacterium | reverse complement strand
TGTTTTCATAGCGTTCTGCCTTTAGCTTATACTCGCTCAAAAGAGTTTCGGCGATGATGCCTTTGAGGATTTTAGCGGCTTCGGTGGTGGCTCCTGTGCCCAAAAGGGTGCCGCGGGAGGCTACAGTGGTGCCGCCATCCGGGATATTAGAAGTGGAAGGCTGGCGGTAGCGGATGCTTTCTACAGGAAGTCCCAGCAGCTCTGCGGCGATGATGATCATGGCGCTTTCGCTGCCCTGGCCGTTTTCATGCACTCCGGTTTCCAGCAGCACAGAGCCATCCGGCTGGACGTTGAGGATGGCGCTATTGAAATCCACACCTTCCGCACCGAGACTCATGCCCCGATAGGAGATAGCCAGACCGATGCCGTACCACTTATCCTGCTGGGGATCGCCAAAGCTGCATCTGGCACGCTTGGATTCATAGTCTATCTCTTTGAGGACGCTGTCCATCACCTGCTTGAGAGAGACTTTGTGCGTATCTAAAACTTGATTTGTGATTGTGGTAGAGCCTTGCTTAACCATATTCAAACGACGGAAGTCAATCTCATCCATGCCCAGCTTGCCGGCGGCCATCTCTACCAATTGTTCCACGGCAAAATTCACCTGAGGCGAACCAAAACCGCGGAAGGCTCCGGAAAAGACGTTATTTGTATAGACGCCATAGACGTCGCAATGCACATTGGGCACTTCGTAGCAGCCGCAACATTGCACGGTGGAACGCCAGGTGACCCAGGGAGTTACGCTGCAATAGGCACCGCCATCCGCCACCATGCGCACTTTCACGAAAGTGATATGACCATCACGCTTTACCCCCATCCGATACTGCATATTATAGGGATGGCGTTTGTAGCTCTCACGCATGCTCATCTCGCGGCTGTAAGTCAGCTTTACCGGCCTGTTCAGTAGGTATGCGCACAGGGCGGCCCGGGCACAAACCAAAGCCGCGGTGTCGTCCTTACCGCCAAATCCTCCGCCCATAGGCACAGACCTGACCTCTACATCCTTGAGCGGGAAGCCCAGGGTGGATGCCACAAAGCGGCGGGTGCTGAAGGGATGCTGCATGCTGCCGATCACCTCGATCACTCCATCCGGGCGCAGATGAGCCAGGGCTGCCTCAGTTTCCAGATAGGCATGCTCGATGCGGGCGGTGCTGAAGCTTTGCTCGATGATGATATCCGCGGTCTCTTCGCCTTGTTGGATGTCCCCGCTGCGCACGCGGTGGTAGTTGCAGACGTTTGAGCCATGCTCCGGATTGATCGGTTCGGCAGTCTCGCTCATGGCCAGTTCGGTATCCAGGATGGGCTTCAGCTCTTGCAGCTGGACTTTGATCAAAGGCAGTGCTGCCAAGGCTTGAGCCCTGCTTTCGGCTACCACCAGGGCTATGACGTCTCCCGTGCTGCGAATGCGTTTGTGCACCAAGGTGGGATAGTCCCGGATGATCTGCCCAAACTTGATCTGGCCGGGGATGTCTTCTGCCAGGATGATGCGCACCACTCCAGGGCTCTGCAAAGCTGGAGCGCAATCTATGGACTTTATCAAAGCGCAGGAGAGCTCGGCATGCAAAGGAGCTGCGTGTAGCATCTGCGGCATGGTGTAATCGTCGGTATATTTGGCTTTGCCGGTTACTTTGGCATAGGCGTCGTTGCGAAAGGCAGGTTTCATGATATCTGCATTCCTTGCATCAGCTCTTTAGGGTTGATGAGGGTCAGATCGACAAGCTGCTGAAGGGATATCTTGCCGGATTTTACCAGGCTTTCATATATAGAGGTATAGAGTGTTACCACGCCTGCAATGCCTTGGGGAAGCTTCGGCAGATCATCTTTGTAGCTGTCTTTGAGTTCATCGGGAAAGCTGCAGTGATCGCTGGCCAGGATGTCAAATATCCCATCCTGCAAAAGCTCCACCAACTTCCCGCGGGAGCTTTCCTTGCGATAGGGCGGGGTGCACAGATAGCGATGTGCGTCCTTCTCCCTGAGCCGCTCTTCATTAAAGAGCAGATACTGCGGGGCTGTCTCACAAGTGATGCCGGCAAAGCTACGTTTGGCCTCTTTGATGAGTAGCGCAGATACCGGACTGGAGACGTGCACGATATGCACCGGATGCTGATGTTTCACAGCCAGGTTCAGCACCATGCCCACGGCCTTGTCTTCTGCAATCTCCGGACGTCTGAGGCTGTGATCAAAGCTCTGCCGAAAAGAAAACTGCTCGGAGCTTCTTTCCACGATCAGATCATCTTCACAGTGCACGAGTATCCTGGTCTTCAGATCGCTGAGCTCGCTCATCCACTGTCCGATTTTCTCATAGCTGCTATAGAGCCCGGCCTGGCGATAGGTAGTATAGAGCTTCAGATCGGCGCCTTGCTCCAAGAGAGGATAGAGCTCTTCCACAGTGGCTTTTATGGGCGTGAGATGCCATTGCACGGCTTTGCCAAAGTCCCGGGCAGCCTTCTGATTCATCCTTTGATAGGTATCACTCAGGCTTTCATCCGGCCGTTCGGTCACAAAAGCGCCGATACCTAAAAGGGGTGGATTCTCGGGATTGGGCTGGCGCTCGGTCAGCCTTCTCAGATCCCCAAAATCATCGGCCAGATCGTGCCCGGAGGTCTTCTCACCAATGTGCACATGAAAGTCATAGTAGCCAATCTCAGTCATCAAACTTTACCGCTTGTATGTCTTTGAGGCCGTGTCCTGTAAGCATTAATACCACCTTCGCCTGATCTTGGATCCAGGCTTGTTCCAGAGTCTGAAAATACGCTGCCAGAGTGGCTGCGCTGGAGGGTTCGCAAAAGATTCCGGTGCGGGAGGCCAGCATTTTTTGCGCAGAAAGGATTTCTTCATCGCTCACCCTGATGCCGATGCCATCGCTATCTTTGAGCGCCTTCACAGCCAGGTGTGCAGCGGAGGGAGTCTTCACCGAGATGGAATCTGCTATAGTATCTGGCTTGATGGCATCTGCATAGACCCCATTTTCCCAGTAGCTGGTGATGGCATCCGAGCTTTCGGATTGCGCTGCTACCAAAGCGGGGAGGCGGTCTGTGATCCCGGCTTCTTTCAGGTCGTAGAAAGCTTTGGCTATGCCGGCAAGGATCACGCCGTCTCCTGTGGGCACAAAGATATAATCCGGCACTTCACCCAATTGCGCAAAAAGCTCCAGACCCCCGGTCTTCTTACCTTCGATGGTAAAGGGATGGTAAGCGGTATTGCGGTTCAGGCAGTCATGGGTGGCAAAGTAATCCAGGGCGGCAGCAAAAGCATCATCATAGGTTCCTTCAACCAGATGCAGCTCGGCATTGTGGACCTTGATCTGTACCAGCTTGGCAGGGGGAGCTTTAGCCGGGGCAAAGATCACCGCTTTGATACCCGCAGCAGCGCATAAAGCGGCCAGAGAAGCTGCGGCATTGCCGGTGGAAGCGGTAACTATCTCCTTTATCCCCAAACGCCTGGCTTCTGCTACCATGAGATTTGAGGCCCGATCTTTGTAAGAGCCGCTGGGATTTACTCCGTCAAATTTCAGATACAAGGTCTTCCCCATCAGGCTTTGACTGCAGATCAGGGGAGTATTTCCCACCGGCAGATTGGGATAGTGTTCCTTATCCAGCGGGCTGAAGAGCTCGCAGAGTTCCTCTATCTTCTGGGTGGCATTGGCATCGGGAAAGGCTATGCAAAATTCCTCCCAGGCCTGGGCGATCTGAGCGTAGTCAAAGGTGCATTCCAGGATGCCCGGCAGAGGCATGCCCGGCTGGTAAGTTTTGCTGCAAACCGGACACAGATAGATCGGCTTGTCAGGCTCATATTCCTGTCCACAGCGGGTGCAACGGTAGTTATTAAAATAGTTCATGGTCTTAGCTCGTGGATGAGGGCCGCATAAAAAGCAGCCGCTTCGGTAAGGTGCTTGATGGGAGTGGCTTCATTGGGCGCATGGGCATAGATTTCATTGCCCGGCCCCAGGCCTATGCAGGGGATATCATGCATGCCGGCGATAGCCACGCCATTGGTAGAAAAGGTCCATTTATCCACTTTGGGCGGGCGGGACAGGGTCTTTGCAAAGGCATATTCAGCCGCTTTGATCCAGGGAGAATCGGCAGGTGTAACCCAGGTGGGATAATACTTCTTGGTGGGATAGACCAGGCCGGTATAGGCCGCTTCGGCATAGGTAAGCACCTCGACTTTTGCATCGGGATGTCCGGCCAGACGGCAGGCTTCGGCCACTTCGGCCACAGCGCTGGCTTCGGTCTCACCCCAGGTCAACCGGCGGTCCAGATGAATCCGGGCGCTGTCCGGCACTGCACATTGCGAAGGTCCTGTGAAATACACTTCTGTAACCGCGATGCTGCCTTTACCCAAAAACTCATCCTCAGGCAGACGGGTGTGCAGCTTCTCGATCTCCAGAGCTATACGTGAGATTTTGTAAATGGCATTATCTCCCCGCTCTGGAGCAGAGCCATGGCAGGAAAGCCCTTTTACATGCACCTGCATTTCCATGCGGCCGCGATGTCCCCGGTAGATATTCATATTGGTGGGCTCGGTAATCACCACCATGTCCGGGACTATCTTGTTTTCGGCTATGATGTATTGCCAGCAGAGTCCGTCGCAATCCTCTTCCATGACCGTGCCCGTGAAATAGAGCGTAAAACCTTCCTGCAGTCCCAGGTCTTTGATGATGCGGGCTGCAGTGACCATCGAGGCCATGCCGCCTTCTTGGTCCACCGTGCCGCGTCCCCAGACCTTGCCATCTTTCACATGAGCATCAAAGGGATCAAAGTCCCATAACGAACGCTCTCCCGGATATACCGTATCCACATGAGCGTCAAAGGCTATCACCTTGGGACCATCGCCGATGCGGCCGATCACATTGCCCAGAGGATCGATGAAAACCTCATCAAATCCTGCGGCCTCCATCTCTTTTTTAATGAGGTCTATCACCTCTTTCTCTTTGGTGGAAAACGAAGGTATCCTTACCATATCCATCAAAAAGCGGATGGTGTCGGTCTCGTATGCTTTGGCTTTATTAAAAATCTTTTTATACATCTTACACTTCCTTATTATTGCTATTGGTTTTCCTAAAGCGGCGCATGCGCTCAGGAAGAGCAGCTAAAATCTCTCCCACAAGGCTCTGGCCAGCTCTCTGCTTTCAGCTCTCAGTTCAGCTTCATCAAAGCCCAAAAGCAGCTCGCCATCCCACATCAGGAAGTTTCCTGCGCAGATGGTGGCGCTTACGTTTGCCTCAGCCACACCGTAGATCACATGGCCGATCCAGGTGTCATTATTCAAAGGAGTATGCGGATCGTAATCTATCAGGATCATGTCTGCCACAGCGCCTTCGGTCAGGGTTCCGTGCTGAGCTCCCCAATACTTTTGGGCGATTTTGGGGTTGTTAAAGAGCAGAGTGGAGGCTATCTCCATAAAGCCTGCCGTGGGATTTTGCTGTTTGAGATGCTGAGCCCAGAGGCCTACCCGGAGTTCTTGCAGCATATTGCAGGTCATGGCATCGGTGCCCAAGCCCACCGTGATACCGAGTTCAGCCATTTTGCAGACATCGGCAATTCCTACGGCGTTGTTGAGATTGGACTGTGGATTTGTAACTATCGCAGCGCCTTTTTCGGCCACTATCATCATTTCTCTGGGGGTCAGGTGCACGCCATGGGCCAGGATGCTCTGGGAATTGATCAGGTCAAAATCCTGCAGACGCTCCACCACATGCTTGCCAAAATGCTGGATATTGTAGTTCTGATCGCTCTCGGCTTCGGCTGCGTGAATGTGGATACCGCAATTTAGCTTTGCTACCAGAGCGGAAATCTTGCTCAGGCTTTCATCGGACAGAGTGAAGGCGGCGTGCATGCCAAAAAGCGCTTTCAGATGGGCGTCTTCGCTGCCTTGATGGGCTTTGATGAACTCGGCATTTTCCTGAATTCCTTCATCGCGGCGGGGCAGCCCGTCCCGATCTGAGACTTCATAGCAGAGACTGGCGCGGATGCCGGCTTCTTTCACTGCCCTGGCGATCTCATTTAACGAGCCTTTAATATGATATGGTGAGGCGTGATGATCGATAATGGTGGTGCAGCCTTTTTTGATGGAATTGATCAGGGAAATTAGTGCGCTCATATAGCTATCTTGCAGCATGAGCTTTTTATCCAGCCGCCACCAGAGATTTTCTAATACTTCATTGAAGTTGCGGGAGGGCGCGGCCTTGCCCAAGCCGGTGACAAAGGTCGAATAAAAATGATGATGCGCATTGATGAGGCCGGGCATTAGTATCTTGCCGCTGGCATCGATGAACTCGCAATTCTCATCTTTCAGCTCTTCGTAAGGAGCGATCCTGGCAATCCTGCCATCTTGAACTTGCAGAGCATGTCCGCTCAAATAAGCCCTGTCGGGGTCAAAGCTGAGAATGTCAGCTCCATGAATAATATACTTTTCCATAATTCTTCCTTTCTCAATTTCCTGAATGCAAGTATAAAACAATCACTTATGTTGTCAATCAGATTTTGAAATTGGCAGCCTCTGGTTTTTACCGAAAGCTTGATTGTGCCCTGGTGGATGTTTACTATCTGATCTGCCGTTCTGATAAAACTCCGAATTCCGCTTTGGACGTGTAACAGTGCATGCACTGGGACTCCGAACTCCGATTCGGAGGTGAAGCAAAACTTAGTTCGAAGGCCAGTCTTTAGCGAACTAAAGCTTGCTTGGGGAATCGGAGCCCCACCCAGACGCCTATCTACAGCATCCTTCCTTGTTCGATAACGTGTAGATATCGTGGAAATAGCAGTAATAAATACTCTGATTTACACATTATATAGAGGACATCCTATAAGGTAGAGCAGCACGCCGATGCTGCTGAGCACATTCCAAATTCCGGCTTTCTGGCATTCCCCCAAAATATCGAGTCACTCTTTTGATAATGAACTTAATAATAGTATCTTAGCTATCATCTATGCCTATGTATTTCAGTTTATACTTTTGGCAGTTAAGATTCATGATTCCAGCATTAATGTCCTTCCAATCCGAGTCCCATCGGGACGCCATTTTAGATAGC
>JALNWR010000137.1 GCA_023230795.1 Candidatus Cloacimonadota bacterium | reverse complement strand
TACCGGATGATATGATGATGGACCTGTGTGAAATCGGCTTGTATGTGGATGGTGTATGCAAAGGCGCGGTTGTGGTAGATGGCCCCTTTGAGCAGGTCTCGGCTTACGTGGATAGCCCGGATGAACTCAGCGGCGATGATGTGGAATTTGTCTTCTGCTATGAAGAAGCTAAACGAGCAGGCAATGAGCTACGCGCCATGAACCTGAACCCCGGCAGACTCCAGCCCCAATATGGCATCGCCGGAGCCTCATACCCCTATTTCGAGATCAAGATCACTCAGGATGATATGGAAAAGACTGTACCTCCAGAGTTCTCATTAAGGCAAAACTATCCCAATCCCTTCAACCCGAGCACTACGATCAGCTACTCCTTGCCCGAGATGGCCAGGGTCCGCCTGGATATTTACAACCTCAAAGGGCAATTGGTGAAAACGCTCATCGATAGCGAAATGGAAGCCGGGCTACACAGCGTGGTCTGGAATGGGAAAGATAGCAATAACCAGGCTGTGGCCAGCGGAGTATATTTCTACCGCATTAGCAGCCCGAATAATACCCAAACCAAGAGAATGCTCTTGATGAAATAACCTGAACTGCGGGGAGGGACCTCCCTCCCCGCAATTCTTATGGAGATAAAAATGAATAGACTATATATCCTGATCATTCTGGCAGCGATTATCCCCTGCTATGCAACAGCTGTAACCCGGACCGTTAAATTGGACGGCACAGGGGATTACACAAGTATTCAAGCTGCTATTGATGCTGCCGACCCCGGAGATACGGTCCTGGTCTATCCAGGGAGATACTATGAAAATCTGAGTATTCAAACCAATGATATCAACTTGATGAGCCTGGAGGGAAGTACCGGAGACCCGGCTTATATTGATTCCACAATTATTGATGGAAATCGTCTCGATCGATGTATTAATGCAAGGCAGAGCAACTGCACAATGAGAGGGTTTTGTGTCACTGGAGGTTTAGCGATTGGAGCTGGAGGTGGCATCAGCATCAGCGAGAAGGCATCAGTGATTAATTGTAAAATATATGACAATACTTCTCGTACTGGTGGTGGAATAAACATAATTGGCGCTGAGGCATCTCTAAGTGGAGTAGAAATATTTGATAACTACGCTATTTTTCTCGGAGGTGGACTGTATTCCTCGAGACCGACCGGACATACAACTAATATCATCTTCGACCCCGTAAACCGCTGCTCAATTTACAATAACCGTTCCGGGTCGGGACAGGATATTTATATTCAACATGCTACCGAAGATTTATATGTGCCTCTTAACACCTTTTCCGTGGCAGAGCCAAGTAACTATCACGCAGTATATTTAAGTGACGATCCTTTAATCAGCAACTACCGGATCAATTTCGATATCCTGAATGCGCACCATCAGGAGATTGATAGCGATCTCTATGTCTCAACTATCGGTGATGATGCCAACGACGGCTTAAGCCCGGCTTCGGCTCTGAAAACTATCCATGAGGCGATTTATGGAATTGCCGCCGACAGTCTTTATCAGAATACGGTGCATATCCTGCCCGGCGAATATTCCCGCACCGATAACGACCAGATCTTCCCTATCGCTCTGAAGAGCTGGGTGAAAGTGCAAGGCAGCGGCATTGATACTACTACCGTGATCGGTGAATCGCATCCGCAGCCACTTGATAACTTATCAACACAAATATTCTCAGCAAATCAGGAGGAAGCTGTCTGGCTTGCAGATTTATCTATCACCTCACGAAATATAAACCGCTATTGCATTGCTATAGGGGGTGCAATAGGGAAGCTAAGCGTAAATTTCTCCAACCTCCGTATATATGACATTAAAGCTCATGAAACATACAGCGGTATGTATAACGTGATATATACTACTTTAGTAAGTGAGCCGGAAAGTATATGGGACAATGTTACGATAGAAAACATATCACCTGCTAAAGTATATTTGATTAAAAACCTGGCTGGCATACCGGACATTGGGGAGATAACAGCGATGAAGGGCAAGTTTTCCAATTGCACTTTCCGCAATGCAAGCTCTACTTACACATCAGCGTCAGTAATGGGAATACCCCTCATATCTATTAAAGGAGATAAAAGACTTGAGTTCGAGAATTGTGTTTTTGAAAACCTGTCCGTAGAGGATGACGATGCAAATGTGATCCAAATTGGTGGTATTCAATTCCCCCAACAGCAGAATCATTTTAGTTTCGATAATTGCCTCTTTGCCAATATCTCCTCCCATGATAATATGATCCTTGTTGGCTCCTCAAACAATCCCAGGATGGACTTCACTAATTGCACTTTTGCAGGTAACCAGGGAGATGCTTACACGCTGAAGGTGAATGGAGAGGTGAATATCGTCAATTGCATCTTCGATAACGATACTCCATATCAGATCAAGGTGAATCCCATGGATGGCAACCCATCCGAGCACACCAATATCAGCATCGACCATTCCTTAATCAAAGACGGTGTAGCGGGCATCCTGCCTTTCCCGGTGCCGGGTAATACCATCGACTTTTTGCCTACCAGCATTAGCGGCGACCCCCTCTTTGCCGGAGGCTTTGATATCCACGATCCGCTATATTACAGCCTCTCGGAGGGATCTCCCTGTATCGATGCGGGAACTCGCGATACCACCGGATTGAACCTGCCTCCTTATGATCTGGCGGGTAATTGGCGGGTGTGGAACGATCGCATAGACATGGGCTGTTTTGAATTTGACTCCAGACCCTGGGTGAGCATTGACGATCCCGCCTTGCCACCTCCTGCAGCCGGGATAACCCTTTCCATTTATCCCAACCCCATCAGAAGCACTTCCTCACGGAGTTCCAACAGTTTTATAGAGTTTACCTTAGCCCAAAAGCCAAGTGCTACTCCGAAGATCGAGATCTATAACCTCCGGGGACAGAAGGTAAAAAGCATTGTGGGTATCGAGAGCTATAATAGCCTTGTTCACAAAGCCGGACTATCAGGAGATGTAAAACAAAATGGAGAGTTCTTTTCCACCATCTGGAACGGCAGAGATGACAACAATAAACCCCTTGCCTCGGGGATATATATGATCCGGGTGAGTGCGGATGGCAATTCGACAGTGACAAAGGTTACGATCATCAAATAGAATCAGGATATTTGAACGCGCAATCCTTACTCCAACTCCGGGAATTAGATTTATAAGTCAAGACCTTTTGCTGCTTTAGTATTGGCTTTGCTACCTTAGTATCTTGTTTTCTAGGAGCTCTTCAAATCGTTATCAGACTCTAACAGTATCAATCTTGGGTCCCAGTGCCTATGGATTTTCATGCTTGACAATCTGGCGGCTTTGAAAGAGTCGTATTCATAAAGAAATTTTGGCTTTATTAAAGGAAATAATTTGAGGTTTGCGATGAAAAACCATGTTCTGCTCTTGGTCATAACAACTATTATACTCGCCTCTGGCTTTGCCGGATGTGCCAGGAACAAAAAATTACACAAAAAAGCTCTGAGCTATTTTGAAAGGGGGGATTACGATTCCGCCACTTTTCTGGCGGTCGAATCGCTGCTGCTCAAGCCGGATTACGATAAAGCCTTTTATACTATAAAGGAAGCATACCCCAAAGCCAATCAAATCCATCTGGATAAGATTTCCGCCTTGCAGAATATTGATAGCGATGATAAATGGGAGAGCATCCTGGCTGAGTATCAGGCTTTGGATAAGCTGCATCAGTCGGTGCGGAGGCTGCCTGTCATCCGCGATCCTGATACTGGTGCCACTCTCAGATTTGACTCCAGAGATTACAGCGCTGAGATCGCTATGGCCAAAACCAATGCGGCAGAGAATTACTATCAGAAGGGTATCCATCAGAGTATGATAGATAACAGTCGCGACTCGCAGAAAAAAGCCGCGGGCTTATTTAAGTCTGCCCTGAAATTAGTCCCCGATTACAAAGATAGTGCAACCCGCTATGAGACTGCTCGGCAGAATGCTGTCATCCGGGTAGCAGTTACAGCTTTTGAAAACAAATCAGGCGTTGGAGACAGATATGGAGCCATAGCCGATATCCTCACAGATCTGGTGCTCAGCTACATCATGCAAGATCAGAGTAGATGTGAATTTGTGGAAATCATCAGCCGGGCTCAGATGGACCAGGTTCTCAAAGAGCAAGAGCTGGGCGCTTCGGGACTGGTGGATGAAACCAGCGCTGCCCGCATCGGAGTGCTCCTGGGCGCTCAGGAGATATTAAGCGGAAGAATCCTGCAAGTGGACTATGTGCGGCCCAAGACCACCACTGTAGATCAGCACGAAACCGCTGAGATTCAGGAGGAGGGAGAAGATGAGATCGAAGCCCGCTCCGAGAGCAAAGAAGTCAGCTGCCACTTTCGTAAATACACCAAAAGCTCTTCTGTGCGGATTTTAGCCTCATATTCGGTGGTGGATGTAGCTACCGGCAGGATACAAACTCAGGAAAGCCTCAGCGCTACTCAAAGCTTTGAAGCTGAATGGGGCAAACTCATCAGCGGAGATGCCCGTGCTCTAAATAGTGTGCAAGAATACCTTATAGAAGAGGGTGAAGTGGCTGCTCCCTCAGCCAAAGAAATGGTCAATGCGGCCCTGGATGATCTCAGCCGGGATATCGCTTATCGCTTTTTCAAATATATAAAATGAGATATTTACAACTACTGGCTATCCTGATCCTGCTCAGCTCCTGCAGCTCAAATAAATCTCTGCCGGCCTGGATTGATGGTTTTGAGCATGATCCGCAGTATTTCAGCGCCCTGAGTGTGGTAAACGCAAAGCAGCCGGATTACAAAGAACTGGCCCGGGATTATGCAGCCCGGGAGATTGCCATGCAGATCAGCACCAGCATCGAATCCGATGTAAATATTTTGGAAAGCGAAAGATATGGCATATCTCAAACTGAATACCTCTCTTCTGTCCGCAGCAGCACATCCGCCCGCCTGACCAATCTCAGCCCCGTGCATAGCTATGAAGACGGGCAAAAATACTATGTGCTATACCGCCTCAGCAAAGCAGAATACTATGCCCAGCGTGCGCTTCTGCGAGACAGAGCCTTAGTGAAAGCAGCTGATCTGATGCAAAAGTATGATCTCAATCAGGGCAATTCCTCTTCCGGCATTCTGCTGCTGATCTCAGCTTTGGATATTGTCGCAGAATTCCTGGATATGCCGCTGATCTATGGCGGGCAGGACCTCGGCACTCAGATCTTTGCCCGCTTGTACGATCTGCCGCAACGCTTGATTTATGAATGGGACTTCTCCGAAGTGGAAGTGACCGCCAAGGGCTCCAAACCTATCCATATCAGTGGCAAAACCTTCCTGGATGATCTACAGACTCCAGTCTCTGGAGTGCCGCTGAGCTTTAGCTCTGAAACCATTAAGGTTCCCGAAGCTGCTTTTAGTGACCAACAAGGCCGCTTTGCTATCGCTATTAAGAGGATAGACAGCTTCGCTGCCACCCAGTATATTGATCTGCATTTTGATCGGCACCATTACGATGCTCATATCCAAAACCCCACGGCATCAGGCATCTGGCACAGCCTGCCTTTTGTTGCCCGGAGGCTGAGGCTCAAGGTTTCACGGCCAAAGCTGTATTTGGATTATGCTTATGTATCAGGTTACCAAAGCGGATTCAGCGAATCTATCACGGGCTATCTGGCCAATCTTAATCTGGAGCAAAGTCCCAAAGTGGAAAACGCCCAGTACATCCTCCAAGTTAGAATCTTCTCCAAAGAAGGAGACTACCTGCCCAGACTGAATTACTATACCACTTTTGCCGATATTCATCTTACTTTGCTGGACCCCAAAACCGGAGCCACCGTGAACTATCTGGAACTCATGAATTTAAAAAGCGGGGGAAACAGCCCTGAGAATGCCCAACGTAACACCGAAAGAGATGCGGTGAAGGAAATCTGTGATACGCTATTGTACCGGCTCGTTTACCCTTATTTGATCAAATAATTGCGGAGTGTAAGGCGGGGGAGCTTATGCTACAAAGGCAGATAGCCCTCATTCATAGATCGTATCGTTGATTCTCAGACTCTTCACATAGATGATCTCGCAGGCGCCATTTCCCTTATCATCACGGGATACGCTGGTATTCCAGGAAGAGATCATTCTGCCATTCTTGCTGCCTTGCACATCCACCAGATGGCCTTCAATGCGGATCAAATCCCCTTTTTTGGCTTTTCTCAAGGCTTTCTTGATGTTTTTGCTGGCAGGAATCAGATGGTTGTTTGACATGTGGTCTTGCACGTATCCAGCTTGTATCGTGGCATTTTTCTTCAGGCGAAACAGGCAAAAGCGCGAGGTTTGTTTGAACTTTATCTGATTCAGGTGTTTGGGAAGCTCTCCCCAGGCCAGGGCAAAATCATAAGGGGACAACTCGTTCATAAAGCCCCGATAATAGCGTTTTTTGCTGACCAAATGCCCGTCTATGGTATATTTGGCTTTTGCGCTCAGCACTATCATGCGCTTGCCAAAATGCAGCACAGGCATGGCCTCACGCACGCTGTCATCCTGAATAGGATCGCGGCTGATGTATATCAGGTCCTGGCTTGAGGCCATGTGTCCTTCAGCTTGATTCAGCCAAATAAATAATATGCTTATACTTGTTATTACCAAAAAGGCACATACGGACAATATGATGATATCGACTTTGCGCAAGTGGACTCCCTTTTATCTGTCATCTTGAAATACAAATCTCTGAGAACCTGCTGGTGTCAAGCTCAAATAAACGCCAGGTAGGTATTCCCCCATTTTCACGAACGATTGGATTAGGCTCTTGGCTATGCTTGCTATCTGAAATTCCGTCACGGGACTCTGAGCCATTATGCAGCTGTCGATTACTGTCTAAATAGGGGTAGGGGAGCCAGTAGCGGATATCTTTCCTACCCCCATCGTACCGGAGCTTGTCTAAAGCTCCGATCTTTTATTTTGCGGAGGAATAGCATCCTCCGGCTACTGCAATTTGAAGTCTAAGCCAGCATCAAAGCTTTTGGGATACTATTTCATCAGAAGCATTCTCCTGCTTTGGATTCCG
>JALNWR010000136.1 GCA_023230795.1 Candidatus Cloacimonadota bacterium | reverse complement strand
GTGCTCCGTTTACTCCAATTACGGATCAGCGCCGGTGGATATATTTATTGTGGATCTCAGGCGCAACCTGGATATACATCTGGATATGGGCACGGTTGATCATTCTGATGAATTTTACATTACACGCCTTATGAATATACCTCAGTATGATATCTATACGGATACTGTGAATATTCAACAGGGGTACCGAAGCGAAGTGAATCATGATCTTTATGTCAGCCCGGATGGAGATGATGCCTATACCGGTTTAAGTCCCGACCAGGCGATGAAAACCATCACCAAGGCCATCCATCGCATCGCGGGAGACAGCCTGAATGTCAAGACCGTGCACGTATCCCCAGGCACCTATCGGGAAGGAGCTGAAGGGCAGATTTTACCCTTACCGCTTAAACGCAATGTAAACGTCATCGGAGCCGGGGCAGAACAGACCATACTAATTGCAGATAGTGATTTGCCTCCAGTGATGCAAACTATTGTATTTGGAATGACTGCAAAAAACACCATATTCAAAGGATTTACCTTGCTGTCCGACAACGCGGAGCTTAATCAGCCCTTGTGGTTAGCTAGTCGTACAAGCAATGTAAGAATCAGTGATATCGTTATTCGAGATATGAATGTTACAGGCTTTGGACCTCTCCTTGGAGCAATCTCTACCATGGACTGGGTCAACTCTGAGATGGATTCTATCCGGATTGAGAACGTTACCACAGATGAAGCTGTCTTTTATATGATGAATGTGGAGTCCGGAACCATCAAGAACTGCCGATTTGAGAACATCAAATCCTTGTACTCAGATTTAGATCCTTGGGGCGGGGGTGCCATGATCTCTATCCCGGTTTCAGGCAGCATCACCATGGAAAATTGCATTTTCCGTGACCTTGAGTCAAGTGGCGTTCAAACTATATTCCATATATCAAAAAGGGACACATACAGTGATGGCGTGATAGATGCTAATATAAATAACTGTCTTTTCACTGGAATCAGAACTAAAGGCACAAGGGCGATACTCTTAGCCACTAATAATCATGGTACATACAAGGTCTCAAATTGCACCTTTTACGATAACTATGCCACCCTTGCTCCGATTGGCATCATCGGCCATGTAACTATGCGCAACAATGTATTTTACAATCCCGATGCGCAAAAGGAGATTCATGTTTATCATGTGAACCCGATCTATATGTTTTACAGTAAGTTGGATTTTGATTACAATCTGATCCGCGGAGGCTACAGCAGCATAAGCAAGCCGGGCATTTTGAGCATTCTGGAATGGGGAGAGCACAATCTATCCCAGGAACCGGCTTTCGCGAGCATCGACTATACAGACCCGAACTTTCTGCATTTAAGCGGCGATTCTCCGGCTGTGGATACCGGTACTCCTGATATCTCTGAGCTTGGTTTGCCACCTTACGATCTGGCGGGTAATCTGCGTGTGTGGAACAATCGCATAGACTTGGGCTGCTTTGAGTATGGTTCAGAGCCCTGGGTCTTCAATGATGATCCGGTAGCTCCTTCTCTGCCGGAAACAGGCATCATCGCCTATCCCAATCCCTTTAATGCCTTGACCAATATCAAGATCGGCCTGATGAACCACACAAGCAAGGGAAATATCAACGTTGCCAGCGTAAAAGTATATAATCTCAAGGGTCAACTGATAAAAAGCATCCCTCTGGATCCTGCCAGAATTGATGAACAGATCGTGCCTTGGGATGGCCGGGACGCACAAAACCACTATTGTGCCAATGGGATATATTTCCTTAAACTGCAGATAAATGGCAAAAACAGGGGTAGTAAGAAGATTACTTATATCAAATAGCTTTGAGATCAGTTGCTGTTGAACCTAATTGCGCCTAATATCAATTATCGGTGAAATGATCAGGTTCAGCAGGATCGGTACCCTGCTCTTCGCAAGATTGCGCTTGACACAATATCATTAAATCGACATTGTGGTAAAAAGGGATAGAGCGTTATGAAGATTTGCATTGTATCAAACTCACATTCGACCAATGACGTCCGCTTGTATTACAAGCTGGGACGCAGCCTCACGCAGTTTGGAGAGGTGTATATCATCTCTACCAGCGGTGTGGTAAATCGCGGCGCAAATCCCCATCAAGCGGTAGTGGATGCCACTTCTCCAGTGAAGGCATTGCCGCAGCTATACACCCTTGCCAAGGCTCAAAAACCGGATTTGGTGATCTGCGTGGAGCCTCTCACCATGCTGGTGGGCATCTGGCTGAAACGCAAACTGGGCTGCAAGCTGATCTTTGACGTGCACGAGTTTTTTGCAGATGCTCATGCAGAGCGTTACAGCTTTGTGTTTCGTCCTTTTGTAAAGCACTTTTATCTTACTTTCCTGCGCTATCTGGCCTCACGCGCAGAGGGCGTTACAGCGGTGAATCAGGAGATATTAAAGCAGCTTTTCCCCCGCAATCCCAAGGCTAAGAACCTTCTGGTAATGCCGAATTATCCGGTGAAAAACGTCTGGGATTTCGATGGTGGCATCCCCGCCAGTCTGTCCCAATTGTGCAACATGCGTTTTGATCTGATCTATGCCGGAGGCATCACCCGGGACCGGGGAATATTCAAGATCCTGAAGTGTGCTACCTTGCTCAAAAACGATTTCCCCAACCTGAAAATCCTAATCTTGGGCAAGTTTCATGACACCGCCATTCAGGATGAGTTTAACGACAGCATCAATACCTTCAATCTCAATGCGGTGATCTATTATCAAGAGTGGATTCCGCCGGAAAAGATAGGTCTGCTGCTGAAGTGCACCCGCTTTGGACTCTGGATTTTCAATCCCAAAAACAAACGCATGCGCCTGGCCACTCCGCTCAAAGTGCTGGAATATATGGCCGCGGGCCTGCCGGTGGTCAGCATCAAGACCCCTTTGATGAAAAGCCTGATCGAGCGCAACGGTGTGGGCAAACTCTGCCCCTATCAATCCCGCAGGATAGCCTCCACCATCGCTGATTTATTAAGGATGCCGCAGTCTGAATATGATGCGATGAGCCAGCGCTGTCTGGATATCTCCGAGTCTCGCTTCAATTGGGAATCCCTTGAGCCCAAATTCTTTGAGCTGATCAAGCACATCACATGAAGATACTCTACATCAGCTATTTTTATCCTCCGCTGGGAGGTCCCGCCACCCTCCGCAACCTCAAGAGTGTGCGCTATTTGAGCGAGGCCGGAGCCCGGATCACGGTGCTTACGGTGGATGAGATCGAATACTCCTATTTTGATCCTGATCTGAGCAAACTCTGCCGACAAGAGCAACTGATCCGTACTCCTTCCTGGGACCCTATGGCACTCTTGCGCAAAGCCTTTGGCAAAAACAAAGCCGCTTCACAAAAGCTATATAAAAACAGCCCGGAAAGCCTCAAATTGCTGATCCGCAGGCTGTATCCCATAGACGAAAAGATTGGCTGGCTGCCTCATCTGATCGCCAAAGGCAGAAAGATACTGCGCCAAAACGAGATAGACATCATCTTCGTTTCCTGCGGGCCTTTCTCTTCCGCCATCGCTGCTTACAGGCTGGCGCAGGAATTTGACAAAACCCTGGTGCTTGACTATCGGGATTACTGGACCTTGCTCTCGGATTATGACCTCATGGGCAATGCACTGAATCGAAAGCTTTCACGCTCTTGGGAAAAAAGAATCTTAAACAGAGCAAATCTGGTGATCACCGCTACCCAGGGCATAGCCGATGCACTGTCCTTTAGCTTTGATGAAACTCTGCCAGATCGCAGTTTTGTGCTTTACAACGGCCATGACGAGCAGGACTATGTGGACCTTCCCCCTTCCCGCCCTTCCAGCGACTACTATACCCTGAGCTACTTTGGCAATATCTATGCCCGCCGCAGCCTGAAATATCTGTATCAGGCCATTGCCGAACTGGATGCCGAGCTGCTCATCCCCCAAAATCTGCGGGTGCAGCTCTATGGCAATTTTAACCGCGAAGTCTATCAAGAGATTGAAAGCAGTGCGATCAAAGGCAGAATCCAGATCATGCCGGAGCTCAGCCACCGCGAAGCCCTTGTCAAAATGCAGGAAGCAGACGCTCTCATCCTGATCATAAACAGCAGTTCCCCAAAAGGCACTCTCACCTCCAAGGTCTTTGAATATCTGCGCCTGAGCCGCCCGATCCTGGCCATGGTCCCTCAGCACGGAGAAGCCGCAGCCCTGCTCAGAGAATGCGGAATAGATACCATCTGCCCCATGGAATCCGTTTCTGCGATCAAGCTCTGCCTTAGCAGACTGATAGAAGATAGACATCTCCCGCTCTGCGTGCCTCCCGCTTTGGCCAGATACGAGCGCAAACAGCAGCTGGGCGAGCTATATGACAGATTGCTTGAGCTTTAGGAGGCATATTCTTCTTGACGGATAGAACTTAAGATTAATAATGGATGCGCTTACAAATATATGTAACCCTGCGAGGTAAGATGGAAAAGATCGATAGCATCAAGAGATCAGAGAGCACTGGCAGCAAGCTGAATAAGGCTTTGATTCCGGATTATATAGTGCAAAAGCTGGGTCTGGGAAACCGGGATTTGTCCCAGCTCAATCTGCCTTGTAGCTACACCGAAGCTGCCGGCATCCTTTTTACAGATATCTGCTCTTTTACCGATATCACCCAAAAGCTAAGCGCTACCGGGCATTATGGCGTGGAAGATATCATTGAGATACTGAATGACTATTTTGCCGCCATGCATGATTGCATCTATAGCAATGGTGGCTCCCTGATCAAATACGGCGGGGATTCCATCTTTGCTGTATTTCCAGGTACTCCGGCAGAGGCTGTTCCTCGCATGCAGCGCTGCAAGCAGGAGATGGTTCAGGCGCTGCAAAAGCTGAATATCCGCTTCAAACAGCAGTATGGCTTTTGCATAGAGTTTGATGGCGCCATCAAATATGGACAGATCAATCTCAGAGTAGTGGGAGATATAGCCTATCATCTGGATTATTATATAGATGGCCTGGCAGTGCAGGAGCTTTTCGAGCTGGGCGGCCAGGCTTTGGAAGCAGAACTTCTCCCCGGCGCTGAGACTCTAGATTACCTCAATGCACAGTACATCCCTGCCCCTTTGCCACAGCTGGAAAGCAAGATCAAAGGCAAGAGCTTTATCCCCGCCACCGTGTCCCGAAAGGTGCGGGAACGCTCTTTCAAAGCCGAGCTGCGCAATAGTGCGGTAATCTTCATCCATCTTAACAGCAAAGACCGCTCCAAGCTCATCAAAGTGGAAGACTATCAGAGCATCTATACCCAGATTCAGCGGCATGTTTACAATCTGGATGGCACGATAAATAAGATTGATTTTAACGACAAAGGCTATCTGATCCTGATTACCTTTGGCACGCCTTACAATCACACCGATGATGTGGAGCGCGCCTTTATCTGTGCCTACCGCATCCGCAATATCCCTTCCGATACGGTTCTGATGAAGCTGGGAGTGACCTATAGCAATATCTTTGCCGGAATCCTGGGAGCTCCCCGCCGGCATGAATATGGGATTATCGGCAATGCAGTGAATATCGCAGCCCGCTTGATGGCAAATTCAGCAGAAGGCGAGATCTCCTTTTCACAGGAAATCCTGCCTCATGTAAACAGCCGCTTTGAATCCGTGTTTATCGAAGAAACCTTTGTAAAGGGAATCTCCAAAGCACTGCGGATACACAAGCTGATCAGAGAGCTGCCGGACTCCTGGTATGCGATGCTGAGCAAATATCAGGACAGGCATCTTACCTGCTATCACGATGAAGTGCGTCAGATATTGGAACATCTGTCTAAGCATAAAAGCTGCTTTGTAGAGCTTCAAGGCGAGGCTGGCACTGGCAAGAGCTTTGTGGCCTATCACATTCTGCAGCGTCTCAGGCAGCAAAATGATGAGATTACCATCTTTGTAATGGAGGAATTCGACTCCCGCAAGCAATGCGTTTGGCTGTGCAAGGTCTTTAGCCAGAAGCTGATGATCTACGATGCCCATCAGGAATTTGACTTGCTAAAAAACTACGCCATCCAGCAGGGGATCAGATTTGATGCGGCTCTGCTGAAGCGCTATTTCAAAGCTATCTCCACCGCTACAGAGCAGCCCAGCAAAGAAGAGATCGAGCTGATCAGCGCCACCCTCGCAGAGATTGTCTGGCATCTTTTTGCCGGTAGCAGTCTGCTCTTTATAGATGATATCCAGTGGATGGACGAGAGCTCCAGGCGGGTATTGGAACTCCTGATTCCTCGGCTTTTGCAAAGCGGAAGCTCCATCATGCTGGCACGCCGGGGCCAGGCCGAAGCTCATCCCCTCAGCCATCAGGCAGATCATTACCTGCGTGTAAAGCTGCAAAATCTGGATCAAGCCCAGGCCTATACCCTCATCCAGCAAGAGATTCCCATTATCTCAAAAGACGCTCTGCACAATATCTTTACGCTTACCAAGGGGAATCCGCTGTTTATAGTGGAAATGGCCAAAGTGATCCGCAAAAACGTGGATGTACAAAGCTCCATCCTGGCAGAATCAGACCTCAAACGCCTGGAAAAAGATGGCATTATTTCGGATACCATAGAAAACCTTCTGCTCAACGAATATCAGAATCTGGATGAGGAATCCCAACGCACCCTGAAGGTCGCCTCCATCATAGGCAAAGCCTTTGCCCTGGAAGACTTGAGCATAGTATCCGAAGAAGGATTCAAGCAAGAGATAGATAACATAGTAAATGAACTGAGCGATACCCAGATCATCGGCAAAAAGAGTTTTGACCCCGGCATAGAATATGTCTTCAAAAACCAGCTGATGCGAGATGCCATCTACCGCACCATCCTGCTCAGCGAAAAGAGCGAGCTGCATGAAAAGATCGCCAGCTATTATGAAAACAAATACGAAGACAAGCTCTCAGTCTATCTGGAATTGATCGCAAACCACTATATTTACGCCCAAAATCCCCAAAAGGCTCTGCAGTATTCCCTGGCTGCCGGAGAGAAAACCGCCAGATTGGCCGCCTACCCCGTGAGTAACTACTATTACGAAAAAGCCCTGTCCTTCTGCAATGACCC
>JALNWR010000135.1 GCA_023230795.1 Candidatus Cloacimonadota bacterium | reverse complement strand
ATGGGACTCTGGCTACTGTGTAGCTATCGTTTGCTATCTGAAATGTCGTCCTTATGGGACTCTGGCTGCTGTGTAGCTATCGTTTGCTATCTGAAATGTCGTCCTTATGGGACTCTGGCTGCTGTGTAGCTATCGTTTGCTATCTGAAATGTCGTCCCTTGGGACTCGAATTAGAAGCATATTTAGCAGGAATCATGAAATTCAACACATGCCTTTGCTTTGGACTTGCCATTAACTTGATATTAACTCGAGATGACTCGAAGCTTCGAGTGAACTCGAGTTAAAACTGAGTTAAAATTGACTTAATTGCTAGGGCAGGAGCTGGAAATCTGCCAAGTGGGTCCTCTGACTAAGGCATCACAGTCAGATTCGACCGCACTTGGTATAAAATGTATAAAATTGTATGGGAAAGTTATGATCTATAAGAAGCCCACAATCTACAATAAAACCCTAAAAATTGGTGGAGGTGGCGGGGGTCGAACCCGCGTCCAAAGAACAGCACCATAAAGAATCTACACGCTTAGTTATCTTTAAATCTCAGCGCTTACGGTAAAAGATAATCAGACCCGCAAGAGCCTATCCGAAAGTCTTAGCGCGAGTCTATCGGCGGTCAAATCGCGAGCAGCCATACTGTTTCGACGCCCAAGCCTTTCCCGATGGCACGAAAAGGTTGAACGTTAGCTGCGATTAAGCAGCTAAGAGTATATTATCGTTTGCAGTTAATTTGCATTTGCTACTTGATAACGGAGAAGATAGCATCTCCGACGTGCATCTCTACCACACTGATTCCCTGTCGAAACCAATTTCACCCCCTATATACTTCAAAGAACTAAAGACAAGATAATCGGATAGCCTTCTGTGTCAAGGACTTTTATACTGGCATTCCCCCATTTAACGAGAGTCTGATTATGGACTGGTCGGTGTTTGCTATCTGAAATAGAGTAACAATGGGACTCAGGCACTTGTATAACTGGGTGGGGAACTTCGATGCTCTATAGCGAACGGTTCGCTAAAGCTGAGCATCCGCTTTATTACAGATATTTAGCACATTTATTTTTTCAGATCTTTGTTTTCAGGATAATACAAAGCTCTATAACTTCTTTGCCCTTACCCAAAGGATTGCCGGGTCATCATCTACAGGCAGGAGCTTATCATCCAGCAAGGGCTGATACAGATAGCCGCTCTGAGGTTTTGCGGTGAGTCGCCAGGAGCTGATCTCATAGCCGGCAAAGAAGCTCTTTTGCAGCCAGGTCTCGCTTAAGGAATGCGGCTCGGCCTTGGTCTTGGGCTCGTTCAGATTGAAGCTGCCGATTAGCTCTCCGCCCTTCTTCAGGATGCGCCTGAGCTCTGCGGCCATGATCTCAATATCTGCCACATGATCGAAGGCATTCAGGGTAAAGATGATATCCAGATAGGCATCGGGGATGGGGATCTGCGTTTCGATGGCATTCACATAGATCATGTCATGTTTCTTCATAACGGCAGAGAAATGCTGTAAATATGCCGTAGCCAGGAGGTCTATCCCGATCTTGGTCTCGGTGGAATCTATCCAGGATAGGCTGCCCCGCGGTCCACAGCCAAAATCGGCTATTCGTTTATCACGCAGGAAAGAGTCATCCACCTCGCCTGCCATCGCCAAAAGCAATCTCTGATAGTGCGCATTCTGGAAAGTATTGCCCTCTTTGCGAAAGCACTTTTTCCAATAGCCCAGCTCGGCCTCTTCTTTGGAGCGAAAGAGGTAAAAAAGCTTTCTGCCAAGTGCTTTGAACCATTCGTATCCTATGCGTTTCATCGGCTTCGGGTTCCTCCTTAATCTGTACTTATTATCTGAAAGATCACTTTATATATGTAGGGAAAACCGTCAATCTGTTTTGTGAATCTATCGGTGGAAAGGGGTATGGATAAAGCTGCCATCGCTTGTTGCAGATTTGATCGGGCTCACGATTCAGTTTGCCATATCCGTCATTCAGAGCTATAATATCAGCATCTGGTTCGTTTGATTAGTTTCTAAGGAGGATATTGTGACAAAGCAGTTGAAAAAGACCAGGACTATTATCTTAAACCGTGGCTCCGGCGAGGAGCTGAGGCAAGAGATACGAGAGTATTTTGACCAAACTTTTACTATAGACGAGAAATTATACGAATTGCTGACCGATGATGCTGCCTTTTATCTGCGGCCTGATCCCTTGCGGCATCCTTTGATATTCTATATTGGGCATACAGCGGTGTTTTATATCAATAAGCTCATCGTTGCCGGCATCACCCAAACCCGTATCAATCCTGAATTTGAATCGATGTTTGCCGTGGGCGTGGATGAAATGAGCTGGGATGATCTGAATGAAGCGCATTACGATTGGCCCTCTGTGGCAAAGGTGAAAGCATACAGACAGCAGGTGCGCGAATATATGGATCAGCTCATCCAAAGCCTGCCCGCACCCGAAGGCGGGATTACTTGGGATAGTCCCTGGTGGGCGATAGTGATGGGCATCGAGCATGAACGCATCCATCTGGAGACCTCATCCGTGCTGATCCGGCAATTGCCCCTGGATAGGGTAAAAGCTATGGACTTCTGGACAGCCTGTCCGGACTCCGGGGCAGCGCCTGAGAACGAGCTTTTACCGGTCAAAGGTGGCAGGATCACCCTGGGCAAAAAGGCCAATGATCCGCTCTATGGCTGGGACCTGGAATATGGCCACCAAAGTTTTGACGTGCAGGACTATCAAGCTTCCCGCTATCTGGTTTCAAATCAGGAATTTCGGGACTTTGTAGATGCCGGCGGGTATCATGACAAAGAGCATTGGACTGAAGAGGGCTGGGCCTGGAAGAGCTATGAGAAAGCTAAGCATCCCAGATTTTGGATTATAGATGAAAAAGGCGAGTATTATCTGCGGCAGATTGCCCGGCAGATTCCCATGCCATGGAACCATCCTGTGGAGGTCAACTATCTGGAAGCCAAGGCCTTCTGCAATTGGAAAGCAAAGCTGACTCATCAGAAAATCCGTCTGCCCACCGAAGCGGAATGGCAACTGCTCCGGGATCAAAATCTGCATACCGATCAGCCTTATTGGGATAAGGCTCCCGGTAATATCAATCTGGAATACTGGGCTTCGGCATGTCCGGTGGACCGCTTTGCCTTTGGTGAGTTTTACGATATCATCGGTAACGTCTGGCAATGGACCGAGACCCCTATTTCCGCCTTTCCGGGCTTTAAGACGCATCCTTATTACGATGATTTCAGCGTTCCTACCTTCGATACCCGCCACAATATCATCAAGGGTGGCAGCTTTATCTCCACCGGCAATGAAGCGACCCGGCATGCACGCTATGCCTTCCGGCGCCATTTCTACCAGCACGCAGGATTTCGCTATATCCAAAGCGATGCCCTTTTGAAAGCAGAGGACAATCTCTATGAAGACAATCCCGATGTGGTTTCTTGGTGCGATCTGGATTGGGAAAGCGATTTTGCCCTGGGGCTAATCAAGACTATCCAAAAATCAGGGGTGGAACTGAGCGGGAAGTGTGCCCTTAATCCGGGCTGTAAAAGCGGACGGCTGAGCTTTGAGCTGGCCAAAAGTTTTGACAGGGTAACCGGTCTGGATTTTACCACCCGCATCATCCAGATGGCTGTGAAGATGAAGGAAGAAGGCTTTATCCGCTATCTGCAAAAAGAAGAAGGGGAGATCACGCAGATCAAAGAGCAGAGTATAGCGGATAAGGGACTAAAGGAACTGGTCGATAAGGTGGAATTCTGGCAGGCCGATGTCTCCAATCTTCCGGCAAAATATAGCGCTTATGACTTGGTACTTGCGGTCAACACCCTGGAAGAGGCCATCAACCCCGCGGCCTTTTTGAAGGCCATCCCTTCGCGAATCAACCCCGGCGGACTTCTAATCCTGGCCGATAGCTACCTTTGGGAAAGCAAGAATCCCCCTGCCGGAATCCGCAAAGATGGCGAGCCATATCGCAGCCTGGACTGGCTGAAAGATATGCTGCAAAAGGACTTTGAACTGCTATGCCAGCCCGCTGAAATCAGGCAGGAGATCCGCCAGAGCAGACGCCTATCCGAGAGCAGATTGCTCGAAATCACGATCTGGAAAAAGCTCGATTGAGACCCAGAGCCAGAGCCGGGCAGATAGATCTTGACAGAAAATGGGAGATTCGCAGGATCGAAACATACAAGAATGTCAGGAAAGTGACCAGGCTACTAAAAGCATGAACCGAAAGCTACGATAAAAAGGAAGGAATCATCTTATGGCAGACAGTACCAATGAACTGCGCTGGATACGCATTTTGCTCACCATTATCGCCATACCGGTAGTGGTGATCATCTTCAAGACCCTAAAGTCCATATTTATTCCTTTGGTCTTTGCGGTCTTCCTCAGTTTTGTCTTTGCTCCTTTGAATAGATTCCTGCGCAAGAAGAAGGTGCATATCAGCCTGGTGATGGCTGGGATGCTGGTGACTATCATGCTTTTGATGATCTTGTCCACCATGCTGATTACGGCTGCTACAAATTCATTATTGACAGGATTCCCCCGCTATCAGGTCAATCTGATGCTGCGTATGCAGGATTGGCTGGGCAAGATTTCGGAGTTTTCGGATCAATTTGCTCTCGCTTTGGAGAGCTATCCCCAATTTGATATCAGCCAAATGCTCTCTCCGGGGAGTTTCTCGATCTCCAAAACGATCTCAGATGTCGCCACCACCACCGTGGGAGTAGGCTGGAATTTCATTCTGATTGTGATCTTTCTGATGTTTATCGTGGCCCAGGATGGCCGGCTGATCACCAAGCTAAAGAAAGTGCTGAAGCCTGAGGATCAAGACCGCACTACAAGTACCTTGAACAACATCCAGCTGCAGATTCAGAAATATCTGCTTACTAAAACCGTGATCAGCCTCTGCACCGCAGTAGTGGGGATGATCCTGATGCTACTCTTCGGCGTGGACTTTGTTCTGGTTTGCGGGATACTTCTCTTTGTGATGAATTTCATCCCCAATATCGGCAGCACTATCGCCAGTGCAGTGCCTATCCTGATCAGCTTTTTGCAAAGCGGCTTGGACTTTAGAACCATCTCCTTTGGCGTTCTGATCATAGGTACACAGATGCTGTTTGGCAATGTAGTCGAACCCAAAATGCAGGGTCAGAGGCTGAATCTGAGCCCGATTATGGTGCTGGTGTCTTTGATCTTTTGGGGCTGGGTCTGGGGAGTAGTGGGCATGGTCCTGGCGGTGCCGATCACCTCAGCCATCAATATCATGCTGATCCAGCTCGATGAAAAGAATCTGATCTCAGCGATTATCAGCTCTTAGAGTCAGCTTGCCCAGTTCTCAACATGCAGCCTGGCAATCCGGTGGTCTTCTATCAAAGTACTCGCCTGGAGCTATATCGGCTAAAAGCTGAATTCCACTCCAAAGGCAAAAGACTTGTTTATTTCATTGGCTCCGCGTATCTTCCCATCACCATTGGTATCTGTGTAGATCTCGCTATAACGTCCCACCAAATTTGTACTTCCTGAAAGGTTATAGACTACTTTGCCGGCCACCAGGGCTCTATCGGTGCGGAGATTGCGAAAATCGATGTAGGGCGCATGAGACTGACCGTATGAGATGCTGGCTTCCTGAAGATTGAGAAAGTTCTTGGGATTTGCTGTTATATTGGCATACAATGACTTGCCCGTATTCATGTCTTTGCCATACATATCCTGATAGGATACTTTGATATAGCCAATATCCAGGAAATTAGCACGCAGATAGCCAAACCAACCCATTGCAGTGCGGGCCGTCTTTAGAAAGTCTTCCTTGGCGGTCAGGCCATAAATCCTTCTGCCATTTGCTTCTTTAATAGAGATAATGGAACGCTTTTCCTCATAAAGACGATTAAAATATCCCGGCACGAATTCATCGGAGAAATTGCGCATTTCCAGCTTGGCATCAAAGATGAAGAAATTGCTGGAAAAGCCGGGAAAGATGATGCCCCGGCCATAATCTTGGATTTGGGCATATTCACCATAGTGATCCAGGTAAAAGAGCGGGGTCTGCACCAGAGGCAGGCAATAATCTATGCTGTATATGCTGATATCTCGTTTGTCAAGATACACCATAGCCGAATCCTGCGCTACAGACATATTGAAGTCTGTGGGATCAGCTCCGTCTGCAATATTGGGATAGTGCTCTGCCACCCAGGGATTTATGCTGGGATGGTCTATGAGGCCGGTGCCCCCAATATCGGGGTCCATATTATCCGGGATGCCATCGCCATCGGTATCCAGCCAGGAGGAAGGGTCTTTGGGGAATTTGTCATAGACATCCGGCACTCCGTCCCCGTCTTCATCCGGGAATCTGGCATATTGATCGCGGTCCATGCCAAGATTTATGCCCAGCTTAAAGTCCTCTAAAATAGGGATATGAGCATAGTAAAAGGGGTTGGCATGCAGGCGGGCGGCAATGATTTCATTTTTGTAGATATTGTGCGTAAAGACCTCAAATCCTGCCCCTGAAAAAGGTGTGTTTATACCCATGTATCCACCCACATTCTTTTCTTCGGGATAACGCAGGGTATTTGAAAAGTGATCAAAGATGAGGCCGTGCCCCAAAGTGTATGAAGGCAGGCAGCCAAGCTTGAAATAAAAAGGATCGCGGCGGTTTGCCCAGCGAATAAAATAGATCTTATTCAGATAGTTCTGCCAATCATCCCAGTCTTCCTTACGAATGTTTCCATCACCATCGATCAAAAAGTCGATATCAAGGCCAAATCCAAACTTTCCAAAATTGATCTCAGGACGCAGCCGGATCTGGGAATAGGTCTCACCCTCTATATTGATCGCTCCTACCATCCCGCTCATACCATAATTCACACCTTCATAATCCTCGTAGTCCTCGTCGGAAGCAGGGTCTCCGGGGATACTCGGTTGCACTCCTTGCGCCCATACCAGCATGGGCAAAAGAACAAGTAAGATCAAGCAGAGTTTTTGCATATTATCCTCCCTTTCGGTTTCAATACTTAAAAATGCTTTTTGGATATTGTGTCAAGATAATTCTGCCCAGGCATTCTCCCATTTTACGAGAGTCTGATTATGGACTGGTCGGTATTTGCTATCTGAAATGCCGTCCCTACAGGACT
>JALNWR010000134.1 GCA_023230795.1 Candidatus Cloacimonadota bacterium | reverse complement strand
TTGGGGTATGGCGATGCGGACTTTGCGTTTGCAAGTTTCACAGAATCAGTAATCACCATGCAAGACCTGTCGATCACTTCACGTTATTCGGATAACAGTAATGCAATACTATTGTACAGGATGGGATGTCTAAACTTGACAAATGTGAGGGTACATGATGTCATGGTCGATTACACTCCGGCAATACTTGGAGCAATGCAGGATGCACACGATAGTGTTTGGAATAACGTAACCATCGAGGACTATAGTTGGAATTTACACCAACGCTTGAGACTCAACTACAAAAAGAATGGTTGTTTACTAAAAAGGGAGGAACCATGAAAATAGCTGGATTTCTGTTATCAATAGTCCTATGTTTCTCATTGCAGTTAAATGCAATTGATGACTTGGAGACAATGACAACACTCGAAGGAGAATTCGACGGATCCTGGTTTGGGCATAAAGTGATTTCTATGGATTTTAACGGCGATGGTTACGATGACTTGATCGTACATTCCCCCAATTGGAATCCCAGTGGAGTCTATACCAATAGACAATTTTGGGGGAAGATATACTTTTTTTGGGGTGGCCCCAATATGAATAATGAGCCGGATTTTGCAATCGAGGGATCACAAAACTGGGAACATTACACGGTAAATATGATAAATGCAGGAGATATCAATGGAGACGGTATAGATGATTTGGCGATAACTTTACCCATTGATTATCGTACTAGTGAGATCTCGGTTTACTATGGGACAGCCAACCCAACTGGAATATCGGACCTGACAATCACGATTCCTTTTGATGTTAACAGCATGATATATGCAGAGCCTCTTGGGGATATCAACGGTGATGGTCATGCAGATTTGGTGATACATACTTGTCCTTGGAAATCATACACTAATAGACTAATCATCTGGACAGGCAATGATGTGCCATTGGTGACGCTGGCTGAAACTTGCAATGGCACGGTAGCAACAGCGGCTATTGGACTTGGAGACGTTAATGGTGATGGGATTGATGATTATTTTCTGCAGTATGGCATTCCAGGAGGAACAAACATGGATAGCAGAGTAGTGCTATACTATGGGGATACCAATTTCCCGACAGTCGATAGCTTAGTTATTGCTGAGAATACAAATGCGATAACAAACAGATCTGCAAGTCCCTTGGGTGATTTAAATAATGATGGATACGCGGATTTTGAGTTTATGGCTAAAGTATGGTTAGGAGGACCGGAGATGACCCCAGATCATGATCTCGAACTTACCTACCACTGCCTCTACCATGAATGGTACAGTCCCGTGTACAATGTTGGCACCCCATTTGTGTATGGAGATCTAAATGGGGACGGTTATGACGATATTATCGGGTCAACACATAAAATTCATTATTATGAAGGCGAGGCTGGTATCTGGGTGGGAGGCCCGAACATGGATGGGTTAATAGACCTATATCTATATCCACCCAGTGACTATGGAACCAGGAATTTCGGATGGTCTAAAGCTGCAGGGGATTTTAAT
The DNA here is from genome assembly GCA_023230795.1 of Candidatus Cloacimonadota bacterium. Lineage (GTDB taxonomy): Bacteria > Cloacimonadota > Cloacimonadia > Cloacimonadales > Cloacimonadaceae > UBA5456. The sequence continues at coordinate 5,644 of JALNWR010000134.1, read as the reverse complement.
GGTGATGGGTTGTGTGATCTTGCAGTTTCTGCCCCACGTTGGGGAACGGGTGGTACTCACAACTGGAACACTCCAGGGAAGGTTTTTGTCTACTCCGGCAATGCAGCTTTGACAGATCCAGCAATTGCCATAGACGACCAGGTAGAGGCTGAACCGAGCTGGGAGCTCAATGTATATCCCAATCCTTTACGGGCAAACGATCAGATAAATATAGATATTTTAGGTTCCGGATATAAAGCGTCCGATCCGCTAAGGCTGGAGCTGTTTAATGTGAGAGGTCAAAAAGTTTTTAGCACCGAGTATGCTGGCGGGACTTTTAACGGCAGACCGCTCTCTATACCCATGCCGGAAGGCGCAAGTGGCTTGCACATTCTTCGAATTGTGCAAAATAAGATAACTGTGATAAGCAAGAAAATCTGTATTCTAGAATAGGAGGAACAATGAGTTGGAATTTGCACCAACGTTTGAGACTCAACTCAAAAATGGCAAGATAGCCGGATCAAAAAAAGTAATCTTAATGTAAGAAAGGAGATAAAAATGAAACAAATCTATTGCGTAGTTCTGTTGCTGCTTGCCACGATTGTGGCATTAAGTTCACAGAATCAGATGGATTTAATCACCGCTATCTACGGTGAGTTCAATAATGACCTGTTTGGATTGCATCTGCTGGCTATGGACTTCAATGGAGATGGCTATGATGATTTGATCGTGAAATCAGACAGATGGAACAATACAGGAATATATGATAGTGAGTATCGTCCCGGTAAAATCTATTTTTATTGGGGCGGACCGGACTTTGACAATATCCCTGATTTCGTGCTGGAAGGTCAATGGCACCAACATTACGGGGGAAACTACAGTTCATCGCAACTTTGTAACGCCGGAGATATGAACGGTGATGGTATTGATGACTTGGCAATCATCAGCAGTTATGATACTATTTGGGGCTACCCCAAGAGTATTGACCTATTTTTGGGAAGCTCAAACCCACAGACTGTACCGGATTACACGATAACCTATCCCGATACTATGGTAGAGCCCCGCGCACTCGGCGACATAAACGGCGACGGAAAAGCTGACTTGGGCATAATGGGATACTATAACAGTCCAAGGGCTCCTTTTTGCTATATTTGGACGGATTTGGAATCTGACCCTGTGCTTTTCCGGAGCATGACCGGAGGAGGATTGATTTATCTAACCGGAGTAGGGGATATAAATAATGATGGATATGACGACACTTACCTGACTCTGCCAATTGATCCGACACAACCGCATGAGAAGAGAGCGGTCTTGTATTATGGAGATGGGGCAGCTTCAATGTCTGACAGCCTGGTAATAAGCGATAACATACCTGATGGCCGATCAAATGCCCGCCCTTTAGGAGATATCAATGGGGATGGTTTTGACGATTTCATAGGTTATCATGATTTTGATTATCATTATATTTGGTTGGGTTCTGCAGACTTAAGCCCACTTCCAAGCTTGGGCATCAGTCAATTCTCGGATCATCATGATATGCATTACTTTGCCCTTGGAGGGGGGAACTATGCTACTTACGGAGATTTTAATGGCGACGCCTACGATGATTTTGTTTGCAGTGATAGTGAGGCCAATGGCTACAATGGCCAGGCAGGAGTCTGGCTGGGTGGCCAGAATGTCAATGCCACGGTAGATTTGGTTTTGAATCCACCTTCAGACTGGCAGTGGCGCAACTTCGGCTATTCCAAGGCGATGGGCGATTTCAACGGAGATGGATTGTGTGATCTGGCCTTATCCTGCACCTGGTGGGGAACACAAGACTTTTGGGATCCGGGAAGAGTCTATGTCTATGCCGGGAACACCCAGCTTCAGGATACTACAGTGAGTGTTGATGATCCTGTAGCTCCATCCTTGGGACAGGATCAATGGAAACTAAATGTCTATCCAAACCCCTGCGCGAAGAATGATGGCAGCATTGGCATAGCACTTCAAGGAGAAGGCTATACTCGCTCTGGGGAATACTCATACAAGCTCTATAATATCCGCGGGCAGATGATACAACAAGGCCGGATAAGCTCTGCTGAGATGAAAAGCACGCAATTCAAGCTCTTGTTTAAGGGCTTGAGTGCCGGAATCTACCGGATCACGGTGCTCAAAAATGGCAAGGTAACCGGATCAAAAAAAGTAATCTTTATGTAAGAAAGGAGATCATCATGAAAACAAAACTACTTATACTTGGAGCAGTGGCTTGGCTCTTGCTATCGCTGCCACTCTCTGCAATAGACAGCTTAGATATCATGAATACGTTTTACGGTGAATTCAATGGGGCATGGTTTGGAGAACAAATTGTAGCCATGGATTTTAATGGCGATGGTTACGATGATCTGATCGTTCATGCTCCCAATTGGAATCCCAATGGAGTGTATAACAGCGATCAGCGCTGGGGTAAGTTGTATTTCTACTGGGGTGGGCCTGAAATGGATAATGAGCCAGATTTCGTGATGGAGGGAACTGAAAATTGGGCATTATATCCGGCAGGACCATTTAATGGAGGTGACATCAATGGAGATGGGATTGACGATATGGTAATCACCCTGCCTGTAGACCCGGCTTGCGTTATAGCCGTATATTACGGAACAGCCAATCCCACGGGTATACCAGATTTAACAATCACCATTCCATATGAAGTAAATGATTATATCGTTGCTAACCCTCTAGGCGACATCAATGGAGATGGTCGTGCAGATTTGGTGATACAAACTTCTCCTTGGGCTGTAAATGTAACCAGGTTAATAATCTGGACGGGCAACGATGCTCCATTTTTTACTCTAGTTGAGACAAACAATTATTCAGTATCAAGATCGGCAATTGGACTCGGGGATGTAAATGGTGACGACGTGGATGATTACCTCCTCCAGTATGGTATTCCAGGAGGAACAAACATGAACAGTAGGATAGTGCTGTATTATGGGAACACAAATTTCCCAGAGGTTGATAGTTTAGTAATATCTGACAATACAAATGATATTACCCTAAGGTCACCATGCCCATTAGGCGATCTCAATAATGATGGTTTCATGGATTTTGAGTCGTATGTAGGCAGAGTATGGTTTGGGGGAGAGAACATAAGCCCAGCCCACAATATCCAATTGGAAGTCAACTCTCAGGGCCACCAGTGGATCAATGCAGAACGTAATGTGGGGCCCCCATTTATTTATGGTGACTTAAACGGAGATGGTTATGATGATATCATTGGATCCACATATCAACTCCATTATTACCGGGGTGAGGTTGGCATCTGGGTAGGAGGCCCGAACATGGATGGATTAAGAGACCTGTATCTGTATCCACCTCTTGATTATGAAACGCGACAATACGGCTGGTCTAAAGCCGCAGGAGATTTTAATGGTGACGGCTTATGTGACCTTGCGGTTTCTGCCCCTATGTATTACTCTGCTCCACAATGGGCGGAGGGCAGGGTTTTTATCTATTCTGGCAATGCGGCACTAACAGATACAGTGGTGGCCAATGAAGACCAAGTAGAGGCTGAACCAAGCTGGGAGCTTAACGTATATCCCAATCCCTTGCGAGCAAAAGATCAGTTAAAGATCGATTTATTGGGATCAGGCCATAAGGCATCCGGTCCGTTAAGTCTGGAGCTGTATAACCTGAGAGGCCAAAAAGTGTGTAGCATTGATCATACGGGAGCAGCCCAAAGTGGAACTAGCCTCTCTATGCCTATCCCAGACATATCAAACGGCTTGTACATTCTTCGGGTTGTGCAAAATAACACAAGCATTTATACAAAGAAAATCATGGTTCTAAAATAGGAGGAACAATGAAAAAAGCACTATTGATCTTGGCCTTGCTTACTATGGTAGGTTTGGCCGCAGCCAAGTATTCAGATGAATTTCCTCTGGGTACATACTCTTATCTAAGTGAAAAACCTTGGTTCATGAACAATTTGAATGCACTAAGCAATGCTATGCATCAATTAGGGTACAATTCAACCATAATGGAGACCTTCAATGCTTCTGCTGATCTAACTTCATTATATTCAGCACTTAACGCCGATAGCATCGATGTAATCATATCCGATAGATCCTGGAGCAACTCTACGGGAAATGAAAAGTATGCCACTACGGGACTTACAACAAGCAGCTATTATAAGTTCGAAGCTGAATACGAGGATGGAAACAATCTATCGAATGAAGATATAACAGATAGTCAACACTGGTATGGCTCCAGAAATGAAGACCTGCCTGGAACTGATAATGATATTAATAGAGTTGGCTTTCCAGCCCAAACTTTCGTCACTCCTCCAGCCTCCAATGGTTATGTCTGGAGATGTGAGCCCAATCAGAATCCCAATATACTGTCACCCGGATGGGCATATACAGATTTACGCTGGAGATGGCTGACTACGGCTGGTGCAAACATTAGAATTGGTAAAGAGTTCATCCTTAATAAATACTCATCCGATCCAGCCCAAGATTCGCTCTACATCAAGTTTCACTTAAGGTTTTATATCCCATCCTCCGACGAATTGCCAGGAAATACAATTCTTCTATCTTTCGCCCCGGTTGGCTTTCAATATACTTATAATGCAGACGGCAGTGTATCAGGACATATGGGAATCCCTGAACCGATAGTCCATACTAATGGTTCACAGACAGGCAATGTAACAGCCCTTACGTTGGACGAATATTATGACAGGTTTGGCGGAAGGTTGCCTACGTACCCTTTCAGGGATATAGAGATCAGGATTAGCTATCAGGAATTGATAAATAAAGGCTTGCTTCTGCCTGATGGCTCCTCCCGCTATAAACTGGTCAATTTTAACCCACGGTTACATTATGCTGGACACTATACCCTCGACTTGGATTATATAGAAATTGAAGACAAGATGCATCGGGTTCTAATGGACAATTATGATGAATACGATACAGGCGTGGATGCGCGCGTCGCTGATCTAAGTCCGATTACTTATCAAGACATGATAAAGGGTGTTTATACAATGGATGAGCCTTTCCAGCCGCAATTTCACTCATTTAGTAAAATACAGGAAATGCTTGCAAATAATTGTGTCAAGCCCATGACAGCCACTTATGACTACCAGTATAATCAATTTAGGACGGTGCCTGGGCAGGACATATTTTATGATCATCAATACTTGTTTCGCGAATCAGTCAGCCCCAGAATTATTATGCCAGATTTATATCCAATAAAACCAAATACAGTAGATCACACATACCTTGATTGGAACGATCCTACTTGTTTAAATGAGCAGAATGATAATGTGTTTATCCAAAGTGTGTTAAGTAAGAAAGTAACAGATAAATATCGGGATATCAAGATGTATTTCAATCAGAATCCTTCCCTAAATGGACTAATGTACCCCGTGGTACAAGCTTTTGGGGCTTGGGAAAATTCATCATCATATACCGGATGGATTTCTTGGGCACTTCCACCCTCAGAAACACAAAAAGTGCTCCAGTATTTACCTCTATGCTACGGATCAGATGGTGTGTTTAACTACCGGTTATTTGGATATGTAGGGCATCCCGAAATTGCACATGATGAGTATGCAGCTTTAACATCTATTGGGAACGGAACGCCGACAATAGCGGCACACCCAATTACCTATAACGCGCTATTGGAAGCA
>JALNWR010000133.1 GCA_023230795.1 Candidatus Cloacimonadota bacterium | reverse complement strand
GGCTGCGGGGATGGCGTTTTGGGCGAGGATATCCTCTTTTTGCGGGGGCAGCTCATGGCCATCAAATTCATACTTCGCAGTGCCGGAAATGTACTGCGCTGCGCCATTGCGGGGAAGGAAGATGCCAAAGCACTGATACACTTGCTTGACGAGGCCGGAGCAGTCGTATTCTGCATTCAGGTCGCCCCAGCCGTAGGGAGAGTCCTGAACGCCAAGGCTGAGCTCATAGATATTTCTGGCGGTAAAAGGAAGATAGCCCTTGTGGCCATCATTTTTGGAGATAAAGACGCTCTGAGTCTGCTCTCCCGGCAGCAGCAGCTCATAGCAATCCGCAGTTTCAGAGAGTAGTGGCAGCCGGCAACCCATCCGGATCAAGCCCCAAAAATCCCGGCGGGCTGCATCCAGATAAAGATCGCTCTTATCACTGGTGGTGACGATGAAATCCACGCTTTGCCGATAGCTGAGCCAATCCTCCCAAGCCATCAAAGCGATGTCTTCTTTCCAAAACCAGCCAGAAGAGGCGCGGCCGCTGGCAAAATACCAGTTCCCATCTGTGGATATATGCTTGATGATCAAGGGTTCACCGATGTCGAAGCCGCTGTTTTGCAGATAGTCAAATTCACTATTGGAAGCTCTGCTGCTGATGATATCGGCGTAAGGTGCCAGGCGTTGATTGCAAAAGCGGATGGGATAGCCGAAGCGGGCCTGATTGCTGGGCTTTATAGCGCTTCTATTGAGCTGAGCTTCCAATTTCCGCCAAAAGCTGCGATCCAGCTCATTGCCCTGAGCGTCGTATTTACCATTTGCGCGGATGATGGAAAAGCATTCATTGATGAGCTTACGCAGATTCTTCCCTTTGGTCACCAGCGGCTTATCCGCCAGAGTAGAGACTCCGCCTTTGCGCCTTACCTGAGCGTTGAAAGCTTTGATGGCCGCGGCATCCATCATGATGCTGTCCGGGTTGGCATGCCTGGAGATCCAGAAGCCCGGCCGTCTCATCTCGATGGGAACCAGAGGGGGATTTTCCTGCAGGGGCAGAATGCGGGGAGGCTCTTGAGCGATGAGCAGGCCAAAGCTGAAGGCAAGGGCTATCAGCCAGTACAAGCTTATCTTATACATTCTGATCCAGATGCTTAGTCCACTATCCTATCCAGCACCGGCAGCATTTCAGCCAGGAAAGCCTCATAGCGGTCTTCCAGGATGGCAGCGCGGGCCAGGCTCATCAATTCTTGATAAAAATGCAGACTGTGGATGGTGGCCAGGCGCATGCCCAGAATCTCGTTCATCGTGATCAGATGCCGGATGTAAGCTCGGCTGAAATGGGTGCAGGCATAGCAAGTGCACTCCGGATCGATGGGGCTGAAATCCTCTTTGTAGCGCGCAGCTTTGATGATCATCTTGCCATGCCGGGTGAAGATGGAGCCATTGCGGGCATTGCGGGTAGGCATCACGCAGTCAAACATATCCACCCCGCGAGCGACGTTGTTCAAAAGATCGCTGGGCGTGCCCACTCCCATCAGATAGCGAGGCTTTTCCACAGGGAGGATGCCGCCCAAAAGCTCCGTGATGCGAAACATATCTTCCTTTTCTTCGCCCACAGCCAGGCCGCCGATAGAGTAACCCGGGAAATCCATCTCCATCAGAGCCAGAGCGGATTTCTCTCTGAGGTCCGGGTAGATGCCGCCCTGCACGATGCCAAACAGCGCCTGGTTCTCGTGATTTTTAAAAGCGCGCAGCCCCCGCTCGGCCCATCTCAGAGTAGTCTTGAGAGACTTCGCCACATACTCTCTGGTAGCAGGATAAGGCGGGCATTCATCAAAGCTCATGATGATATCGGCGCCCAAAGCCTCTTGGATTTCCATCACATACTCCGGCGTAAAATAGTGCAGCGAACCATCTATATGCGAGCGGAATCTCACTCCATCCGGGGTGATTTTGCGCAAAGCGGCCAGGCTCATCACCTGAAATCCGCCACTATCGGTAAGCATGGGACGTGGCCAATTGATAAACTGATGCAGGCCTCCGGCTTTGCGGATGAGCTCGTGCCCGGGCCTCATATACAGGTGATAGGTATTGCCCAGGATGATCTGCGCATCGGTATCCATCAGCTCGGCAGGGCTCATGGCTTTGACAGTGCCCAGGGTGCCCACCGGCATAAAGACGGGAGTGAGAATCTCCCCGTGATTTGTGCTGATCCTGCCAGCTCTGGCCTTGCCGCTATGGGAGATAAGTTCAAAACTAAAGGCCATCTTACCTCGTGGATATAAAGCGGTAAATCAGCTTGCTGATATCCGAATAAAAAGCCATGATCATCAAGGCAATCAGCAGCATAAAACCGACCCTCTGCAATACCGCTTGCACACGGATGGGCACAGGCCTGCCGATGATGCCTTCGATGATACAAAACATTATGTGCCCGCCATCCAGGATGGGGATAGGGAGCAGGTTCATGATCATCAAAATCAGGCTGATGGAGCCAAAGAAGAGGATGAGAGTGCCAGCGCCTTTCTTGCCCATCTCAGAAGACATGGAGGCCATCAAAACCGGCCCGCCGATATTATTCCTGATCTGAGAAGGACGTTTGATTAGCTGAAACAAGCCCTTATAATTCATTACGATAAAGTTTCCGGTGGAGATCACGCCCATCTGCACTGCCTCCAGGGGGCCATACACCACGGTTTGCGTGATGGGCAGATACTGGCTGATGCCGATCATCCTGCCATTATCGGAAGCGATGTTTTCCTCCAGATTGATCTGACGGCTGAAGGTTTCCTCATCCCGCTTTAGCAGCAGATGCACGTTGCCCTGCGGGCTGCCGATGATGCGAGTGCGCATATCATACCAATTGTTTACACCCACGCTGTCCACTTCCAGGACGATGTCTCCCGGTTTGAGGCCGGCGCGCCAGGCGGGCATTCCGGAAAAGACTTCCCCGATGCGGGTGGAGACTTCCGGCTTGAGGCTGCGAATCAGCGAATCCTTCTCGGCCGCGCTCACCTGCAGGCTCAGCGTTTGCTCTCCCCTGTGATAAATGATGCTGGATTCTTCGGCTTCATACACAGAAATGAGAAACTGATTGAAGCCGGGGGTCTCTTCCCCATTTACCGAGATCAACGAATCTCCGGGCGCAAAATGCTCTGCCCATCTGCCTTCTGCAGAAAAGATCACGGGGGAGATATCCTCCATCTTTTGCGGCAGCATCAGAGCGATGATAAAGAGCAGCATCCCCAGGATGAGATTGGCAAAGGGTCCGCTAAAGGCGATGATGGCGCGTTTCCACCAGGCTTTCTTGCTAAAAAGCTCATCCGGATCGACATATTCCGCGGAGTCATCCTCCGGGTCTTCACCTTTCATCTTCACATATCCACCCAGCGGAATCCAGGCTATGCGGTATTTGATCCCGTTTTTCTCATATTCGGCGATGGGTGCACCAAAACCGATGGAAAACTTCTCGATACCCACCCCAAAAGCTCTGGCTACCAGAAAATGACCCAATTCATGAATAGTGATCATCACCCCAAGGGCCAGGATCATCAGCAGAAAAGAGATCACTCGGCCTGCTTCTTGCTTAGCGTGATGGCGATGTATGAAGCCACATCGGTGGAGTATGTACCGGTGCCAAACCCGGCATCATAACCCAATTCTATAGCCAATTCATGCGAGATCCGGGGGCCTCCGCAGATGAAGAGCATCTTGTCCCGCAGGCCTTCTGCCTCCGCGAGCTCTATCAAGCGGGTGAGGTTCTGAATATGGATGTTCTTTTGCGTAACCACTTGTGAGACCAGGATCACGTCTGCATTCAGCTCCCGCGCTTTGGCCAAAAGCTCTTCCGAGGGCACCTGAGCGCCCATGTTTACGGCGTTGAAGCACTGATAGCGTTCCAGGCCAAAACGGTGATTGTAACCCTTCATATTCATGATGGCATCGATGCCCACCGTGTGCGCATCGCTTTCGATGCAAGCGCCCACCACCGTGATTTCACGGCCAAGATGCTCCTGCACATACAGATCGGTAGCCTCCATATCCATCACCGGAGTTTCCACCACCCGCACCTTGATCTTGGAGACATCCACACTGGCGGAAGTGGCGGCATAAGCGATGAAATGCGTAAAGCCTTCGCCCAGATCGCGCATACAGGTGATCTCGGCTTCGTCAAATCCCATGGAAAGGATCAGCATCCGGGCGGCTTCTTTGCCCTGGGCATCGGGCTTCACCGGCAGCGCAAAGGAAAGCTGGACCTTGCCGTCGTTTTGGGTATCGCCATAAGGTTTTACGATTTGTGTCATAGTCCCAGCTCCTTTTTCATCTGGTCCATAAAGGGATTGTAATATTCAGGATCACGCTCAAATACGCCATCCAGGCCCTTCCCGCCATTTTCCGGACGTTTGATTTCGGCAAAAGCGCCGGCGGCCATGGCAGCAAACATCCCTTCCTCAGCCACTTTCTCCAGAAACTCCGTAGCCTCTTTCAAGACAGAATTTGCCCTGCGATTGATAAAACTATCCGGGCTCAATTCGAGATTGTCCCCCAGGTCTTTGACGGCGCGGAAGATGTACTGTGCATTTTCTATGGCCAGAGAGCGGTCCACCAAATGCGGGGTGTGGATGGCCTCGGTCATCATGCCCAAAAGCTGCACGCCCTGTCCGGTGAGCTGTCCCACAAAGTTGAACATCGCATCCATCAGATGGGTCTTGTAGATATTCCCGCTGGCAAACTTCGTGGGCGGCATGTATTTGACGGGAGCTTCGGGGAAAAGCTGCCGGGTGAGCAGCGCATGCGCCAGCTCATAAGTAAAGCTATTTTCCTTTTCAGGATCGATCTCATAGGCATGTCCCAGCCCCATCTTCTGCGGCTTCACCCCGCTTTTGATAGCAAAGCTTTCATTCAGCAATTGCGAAGCGGTCACGGTATAAGCCTTATCTATAGCATCTGAAGTGGTGAGGTAATTATCCTCTCCGGTCTGAATCTCGATTCCGGCAAAGGCGTTGATCATGCGGGCAAAGTATTGATCCAAAAGGGTGCGTTTGGGATTGATATCGCGGAAAAGGATGCCATACATGGCGTCATTCAGCATCAGGTCCAGCCGTTCAATGGCTCCCATCGCCGCAATCTCCGGCATGCACAGCCCGGAAGCGTAATTTGTAAGGCCGATATAGCGCCCCACTTCCTCGGAAACCTCATCCAGCCCCTTGCGCATGATGCGGAAGTTTTCCTGAGTGGCATAAGTGCCGCCAAAACCCACCAGGGTAGCGCCATAAGGCACATAATCCAAAAGCGATTGGGCGGTGGAACGGATCACGGCAATGATGTCTGCACCTTCCCGCGCTGCGGCTCTGGCCTGGATCAGGTCTTCATAGATATTGCCGGTAGCCACGATCACGTAAATGGCAGGCTCGCGGCGAGGACCGTATTTTTGGTAAAAATCTTCGCGCTGAGCCTTCTGGGCCTTGATCTTGCCCAACATTTCACTGCTCAGGCTGGCCAGCAGATCATAGAGTGTTTGCGGCTCTGCCATGGGAAGCGCCGTAAGCTGAAGCTCTCCATGCAGCACCTTTTCTGCCACCTGCTGAGCACTAAGCGACTCATGATGCATGGCGTTGGCTATCCAGATTGCCGCTCCTTTGCTCAAAGCGCCGGCACTCTGCAATTGATCTACGATCAGGTTCGGCAGAGGCTTGCCGTCTTCGGTGGCACCATCGATGCCCATCAGCCGTAAAACCGTGCGTTCAATGGTTACGGAGCTGTAGCCATCAAATAGCCAGTCAAAATCAGAACTGATCTTCGTGGCCGCTGCTCTGGCACGACTCACCAGATTGGTATCTAAATCGAGTTTAAGCATTTACACTCCAAATTTCAGTATTATTTTCTTGATTACGAGCTTTTTAGCAAGGCGCATTTGGTCAAGAAAAATCCCGGAAAGGGGGTTTTGAGGTTTTCAAGTTTTGAAGTTGTGAAGTTATCAAGTTTTCAGGTTTTCGAGTTGTGAAGTTTTGAGGTTTTCAGGTTTTCGAGTTGTGAAGTTTTCAGGTTTTGGAGTTGAAGCCGGCTACTTTAGCCCAGCATTATCCTCCAAGCTTGAATCCGGCTTCGACTTCAAAGAATCAACGCTTTGAAAGACTGTAGGCGGCGCTTTTAAGCGCTGTGCCACAAGCTGCCTCTATCCAGCCAAGACTTTCCCCTGGTCTTTTAAGGCCAGGCACCTGCGGCTCTATGCCTTTTTCATGGTCGTTGACATAGTCGCTATCATGGTCGGTCTTTAGCATAAAATACCTGCCTCAGATTTTTGAGACTCGCCGCAATAGCCTTCCTTCCTTATACTTACCTGCACTATCCAGTTTGAACTCTTAAGCTTTACTGAACAGTTGAACCCAAGGATAAATCCAAGCACTATCCCTTCACTTTCTTTTAAAATGTAATCTCACTGGACATTTCCTGGAAAGCCCCATCCCGCCTGGGCTTATAGCCAATTGCCAGGATATCTTTCCATACTCTACCATTTTCATTGCCAGCCACAGCACAAAACGAGTCCCAGCGGGACGACATTTTAGATAGCATCCCACAGCCGCACAATGGCTTGAGTCCCATAGGGACGGCATTTCAGCTTAGCAAACACCTACCAGGCCACAATCAAGCTCTCGTGAAAAATGGGGGAATGCCAAACTTTAAACTGCCCTTTTCATCCGGTAGCCAATTGCAAGAATCATTTCCATATTGCAGAAGGCCACAAAACCTGTAAGTCCCCTATCTGCTTCAGCTTGAACTATTCGATATCATCGAATACTTGCCCCGTTGCCCAAATCTTCATCTTGAAAAATGCTTTGGATCGTCATAAATCCCCTCATTAACACGATTTTGCCTCACTAAGATTTGCTTTGTTAATGAACGATAAATATGTTAATGATCCCACTGAATAGGCTCTGAAGCGAGTCCCATAAAGACGACATTTTAGAGAGCAAAACGACATCTACACAATGGCTTGAGGCCGGGACGGCATTTTACATGAACACTGATTTTTGGACTTCAAACGCCTTACGATATCACGCATTTACTATCAATTACTTAGCCGATCTTTACCATTTGGCTATTTTTTACCCCCAAAAACAGGCGTTTTTTAGCCATTTCGGCCAAATTGCTAATCCTGTATATGGTTGTAATTCAGCACTATAGCCGTTTTCAGGTTTAGCC
>JALNWR010000132.1 GCA_023230795.1 Candidatus Cloacimonadota bacterium | reverse complement strand
CCAAGAAAAGTCGTAAAACGTCAACTCGTGTAGTGACCATAAAACAGCTAAGTGCTTATATGGCAGGTGTGTAGGTTTTCAGAATGGTAAAGTTCGGTTAAGATATGTCCATCCGAGTTTTGAATGGCTATTGCTCCACCTTTCTCGCTGCTTGAATTTCTGCTAAACTTGGATAGGCTGATTTCCACATTATCGCTGCAGTCTAAGACCCTGATAGCACCACCAATTACGCAATTTGTCGAATCTGCAGTTCCGTTCGCTGTGAACAGATTCCTCATAAGATTATTCTCTACGTCTATATTGATGAGTTGGATAGCACCACCAAACTGAGCTTTGTTTTCAGTAAACGTATTATCTGCTACATTTGAAACAGAACCATTGTTGAGGATAGCGCCCCCGGCATAAGCATAGTTCGAATCAAAGGTGTTCTGGCTGATTTCCGAAATAGATCCACCAACGACGCCAATGGCCCCACCTCCGCGTAAATCAGAACAAATTCCTGATTTATCCGCACCAAGCGCAATACTATCAATGAATTGATTACCGACAATGCGCTGCTCCCCAGCTTGTGCGTATATGCCGCCTCCTGTGCCAGCAGCATAGTTAGCAAGAAACTGGTTATTAGAGATGGAGTGCTCAATATCTACTGTTTTACTTTTTATCAATGATACTGCACCACCGCAAAAATCATAAATAGCTTCTGGTATAACATTTGTATCAAGTGGATAACCCGCGCTGTTCGAACCGAATGAATTGTTTAGTAGGTGCAATTTCGAATCCATCGAGCAGACAGCACCCCCTGTACCATTTTTGACTCTGTTCCCGCTAAAAGTGGAGTTTGTAATCTGTAGAGAATCCTGTGGTGACAAATTGGTGAGGTAAAGGGCACCGCCATTATCTAAGGCCTGGTTGACGCTGAATGAACAATAGTCGATCTGAATGGAGGGATATCCATCGATGTACATAAGCCCTCCATTGGAGGCATCGCTGCCCGAATGTGAACCATCAGGATACGCTTTCCCATTCAGGAATGCACAATGCGTGAAGGCCGAACTGCCCATAGATGGTTCACCCTTGAAACTGAAGCCATACCATGCGTCATTACCGGGAGTAGTGCTGAAGACAATGCCTGAATTCTCTGTGCCAAGAGCCTCAATTGAACCGCTAACCATAATCATTGAGTTATTCTGAGCCAGTAATGACACTCCGGGATCGACATGTAATGTTCCAGTATTTGTAACCTGAAGATCATTGAAGAAATGAGTAGGAGAATACGTAATCTCGACATAGTCAGGTATTGTATCTCTTGTGCATACCCAGTAAGGCTCTACAAACTCATAGGCCCCCATATCAATTATGGGAGTTCCATTGTTTGCATTGATTCTGGGATTCCCCATAGCATCGACCCCATCTAAAGCAGAATCCTTCGTGCCGGCATTAACGCACCTGGAAGTGTTTCCCAACTGATAGTTTTCAATATCTGCGCTAACAAACTCAGGATTATCCGTGACGCAGTTATAAGTCGATACGCTGGCATATGTGCCGCTGGCTACATCTAATGTATCCATTATTGCACAATTAATCAAGTCGATGTCCTGAGCATTGATGCAGTGGATCGGGCTTATGTATGCAAGTGTGTCTCTCCAAATTATTGTATTCTTTATCGTTACTGCTAAGGAATCGCATACCATAGCCCAACCCATAACAGATGCGTTATTATCTGCGATGGTATTGTTTTCAAACCGACCAACGATACTCTTCAAGTACAAGCCTGCACCCTGGGACGCGGTATTCTGGAAAATGGCATTACTGATGATGTCACCACTACCATTCTGATAAATCGCCCCACCGGCGTAGGCATTTGACTGTTTGATCTCATTAGAACTCAATTCCCGCTGGTTCGTTGCAAATTTTGTTTGCCCTTTGCTCTTTTGTGCAGGGGTGTTTTCGATATAGATTGATCCACCTTTGCCAGAAACGGAATCTGTCAGACAATGAGTGAATCTGTTTCCGGATATCAAGTAATCCGATTCAAACAAAGCAATGGCACCACCAAGTCCTGCTTCAACTGAGCAGTCATCGAATGACGAATTTTCAACCCCAACGGATCCTCCATTGGAAGTGATAGCACCACCGTGAGTAATAGCTGTGTTTTCATCGAAAACTGCATTTGAAACTGTTAGCAGAGCAGATAGTCCTTCTAATGCAATGGCTCCTCCGCATAATCCCGCATTTTGGCTAAAAGATGATCCATTATTGATTGTTAACTGACCACCGGCATGGTAGATGGACCCACCATAGCAGCTTGAATCCCCATTTTTATTGAATTCTGATGATGATATTATTATGTTACCAAGATCCCCGGATGTTGATACAACACCACCATACACCGCAGTATTACCAGAACAGGCGGAATCCATAAAGTTCAGATCTGCGTTTTCAAGATACATGACTCCACCGGATGTCGCCGAGTTGTCTGATATCTGAGCTGCGTTTATTGAAATAGTGGCATTATTAGCATACAGGACACCTCCTAATTGTTCGGCAGCATTGCCGTCGAATGTTGATTCGCTGATCAATACTTCTGATCCGGCACCCATTGCGGCAATTGCGCCGCCATTCAAGGCTGTGCTATTGCTAATGGTACATTCATGGATTTGAACTTCCCCATTATTTACGTAGATCGCGCCTCCATCGTGAAGTGAATTACTGGTTTCGATGGTTACATTGCTAAGCAATATACTGCAATATTCATAAGAGTGAATGGCGCCTCCACCCTCTTCAAGTCTGGAATGGTCATTAGCGTTGATGATTATCAGGCTATCCAATCTTGATATACCTGAATCATTGTTTTTGAAAACAAGTCCTTTCCAACCGGCAAGTGAATCAACCCCTGCAAAGGATATGCTAAACAATTGATTCAGTGATTTCCGAGCATGCAATTCACCAGACACATTAAAGCAACAGGTTGAATCAGATTGCACTGATACAGCGTCCTTATAGGGACGAATCGTAAGTCTTGCTTGGGGACTTACCTGAACGCTGGATTTAACTTCAATTTGCGGGCAACTCCACAGTGTGTCCGCCATAATCACATTTGATACTTGAGTCTCAGTTGGATTATCGGTTACCACCAGGGGGATGCCCTCTCCAAACAATGAAATAGTCCTATCCGCTTTGTATGCATCATTGCTTCTTACATTGATCTTAGTAGAGTCTGCTCCGATTAAGAAGGGTATATACCGGGTATGCACAAAGATCGAATCTCCCGGAGCAAGCTCAATTATGTGATTGTGCTCAGCGCCATACCAGGTAAGGTCGGATAGCCCTTTTGATGGTTCTCGCTTGAGCATCAGGCTTCGCTGTAGTCCTGAGCCTCGCCTATCGGTTATTTGTTTTGATCGACTTTGTGGTACAGCTGATTGCGCCTTAGCTCCTCGCATATCCTTTTCAAAAGATGTGCCACCGGATTGTTTATTCTCCTCAGGTGTATCGCTGGTTGCAGCATACTCAAAGAAGGCCAAGCTATTATCTGAATGTGAGACCTTTAGTGTATCTATAACCAACCCGATATTCCCCGTATTTTTGAAGATCAGGAAATCTCTACCGAAGGATGGAGTATTGTTTGCAGGAAAATCTGCCATAACTAGCGTTGAATCTGAAATGCTGAGTTCTGCAGCGAGGCCAACTCCATTTACGGATATACTTACCGAACTGTTAAGGCTATCATTCGTGCTAAACGAGATGAATTTATTCATATAATCGATCGTGTGAAGTGTGGGATGGAATACGATGGGAATATCCACAAATGCTTCCATCTCAGGCTCAAAATCACCTTCGTCAATATCAATCGGAATAGTAGTCTCAACATAGGCTGTTTCAATTGTGTAAGGGAAGCTGATATTGCTACCTGCCATATATCCTTCAGGAAATACCGGATCACTCAAGATAAGGGGCATTGTTCCGATATTAGCTATCCGAAGATGCTGCACAACCTCTTCGAACACTGGAACGTTACCAAAATCTATCAAAATATCTTCATCAAAACCTATCAACGAATCTCCTATACTGATCTCCGGTTTCATTACTTCAATGGCTCCGATATCTATACCAGATCCGCAATACCTGGGATTCCCTAACAGATCAGTAGCCACGAAATTTTCCAGCATTCTGATATCATCATTACCTGCATTGACCAAAGGAGATAAAACTCCTGGTAAGTATAGGTTGCGCTCTGTATCAAGCTGCAGCATGGTTTCACCACTATAAATCGTATCAACCACTGTGTAGTTTGACATCATTGTAATTGGGCTTTGCTCGAAATTAGGAATGAAGCTCTTGCTTATCTTAAAAGTATAGGATGAATTAGTATTATCTGATTTGATGAAATGTGGAATCCCACTACTATTCCAGAATAAGCCGTTTGTTATTTGTACATCATTCTTCAATGTGCTGAATATTTCCCTGGGTTGGTTGATGAATGAGCAGTTGTATATGCCTAAAGCTCCTTCATAACCTTCGGATAAAATTGCCAGACTCCCCATAATAATCGTCGTTTCAGACGTGTTTTCGGAAAAGTAACAATTAAAGAACTCAATATTCCTGTTTTCATCTCCGGTATCACGTTCAATGTGGATGGCTCCAGTGCCAAAAGTCTTAATAATGTTACTGGTGAATGATGTGTTAGAAATATGGACATCAGAATTTTTAAGAAATAAAGCACCTCCTTTCGGCCATTCAAGATTATAGCTGCAAATATCATTATCGTAAAACAGACTATTCGAGATATGCAAATTTCCGTTTTGGGAACTGAGGGCACCATTATCGTGATTATCCACAAATTGACATGAATCTATACGAGCTTCTGAGTAATTATCCAGCAAGATCGCCCGCTTATTTGCTCTGCTGACAATGCAGTTATTAAGTTCAATACTGGGTAGTGGTTTATTTTTCTTCTGTCTGACCTCAATCCCCTGCCAATAATTCGTTGGGTCTGAGCATGTAAATGTAATGGGTCCCGCTTCTGTCCCTTTTGCAATGAGAGATCCATTAATCTTTATCTTTTTACCGGGCTTCATGGATACAGTAACTCCCGGATCAACTATCAGCAAAGCTCCCGGCTCAATTTCAATGTCACCTTCAAACAAAGTATCGACTGTTACACGGGTAACTCCGACAAAGCTGGTACTGTCGCCAGATCCCACTGTATATTTACCGCCCAAATGCCATCTTTGCTGAGCAGGGTTTTGATCGTCCTTATATTGGTATGGCCAAGTTATCAAATCTGGCCAGAAATCAGGTTTAGTTTGTGAGCCCGAAGCAAAAGAATAACAACTATTAATATCATCAAAATCTGAATCTGGGCGAAGTGTCCTCTTTTGGGTCCCCCCCCACCAAGTTGCGTAATGCTTCCGGGTATTTGCTTGAAACTGAGATATCTCGCTGTGCATCCTAATTGGATAATCAAGGACTTGGCTTTTCCACCAGTTACATTCACGCGCGTAATTGTTTATGAATAACTGCCGAGGTTGGTCTCTAAAATTATCTACGTTTGGTCGTAAATCGTTAGCTTGGAAAGCTATACAGTGGGCACATACTCTACTAAACATATTTATCGTACTCAATATCCATGCCGCTGCAAGCGGTGGTGGAAAAGTAGCTACAACAAGTACATCAATCGCACATCCCAATAGGGCTTGGTTAGTGCCACCGGATCCTTGAACATGTATTTGTTGCGTAACCCTATTACGTAGAAAGCTGTTATGTGTTCCATTGTATCGGTGAGTGGCGTCAACGCATAGATAATCAAGATTATTGCCCTCAATCAAGTTGTAGTAAGGTTTTCTGTTAGGATCATATTCGTATTCGGGACTAGGAAAGTTATGAAAATATGTATTCGTAGACTCACCGTGGATTGCTATATCGCTCCACTTCACTTTCGTTCCATTGTATAGAACAGAACGTTCCTCTCTGGCATAATTGTAAGCTATCACGTTGTACCAACTGCCATCAACTATGGTTATTGCGTGTCTGATAAGCCTGAAGATGCTATTCTCTACTAAGTTCTTGCTACTGTCCCATAAGCCAACACCATATCCAAATCCACCATCACAGTTTTTATTGGCTTCATGGAAATATACACCGGATATGGTAACGTGTTCCGCATCATGAAGAGCGATGTGATTGCGAAAAGTATTCTCGCTTTCGACTCCTTTCACCCAACAATTCGCTGCATTTCGAATTGATATGTTGTTGCCAAAATAAGTGTGATCGTCATTTAGAACATGGTCATAAACTTGATCGTTAGAGAAATCATCACCTTTTTCCCGGACAATCCTCAAATCCTCTATGCCGACATTATAAATCCTTTGGTGTGGCAAATTGCTTTCTCCATTGGCATATACGGCATTTTTCAGACAATCATCTGATGTCATTGGTATATGCGATGATTTTATTAAAAACTTAATTCTGTCTTATCCGATCCGGCACCTTTGAGGCTGATATTGGAGTGCATTACAATTTGATCGCTGAAATTGTAAACTCCATAGGGGATAAATATCTGGGTGTGGACAAGAACTGAGTCAATATGAGTATTTACCCATTTGATTAATTCATTGAAGGTTAGGGAATTGTCAAATCCATCTCCACCTTGAGCATCCGGTATAGGGACAAAAACATCGTCTGATTCATAAGTCATAATGTCAGGAATTGCTGTTACATCTATCGTAAACACAGAATCTATCACAGCATTTGATCCGGCTGATGCCCATTCTAATACGGGAGCTAACGGTGGTCTTGGTCCGAAAGGTCCTAATAATGGAGGTAACCCGGAGTCAGCGAATAAATCGTTAAGCGCACCATTTCCTGGAATCACTGGGGGAACTTGTGAAAATATTGAGGTGCACAGCACTACAAAGATCAGTATCAAGTATCTTGGCTTTGTTGTATATGAAAACATCGTATCCTCCTAATTTGTAAAAATATCGGCGAAAAAATACACTTTCGAGCCATCCCAGGTGGGGGCTATGTTTATAAATCGTGATATGGATAGGTCATTAGTGTTTTGCAATATTACTGTGTCTTCTCCGGTATCAGGATAGTATACATTAAGTTTTTCAGGATATCCCGGACTGACATAAAACACCTTATTGACAGAAGTGCACATAACTCCCAAGAAATTGTAGGGACTATACTCCTTTATTGGATAATTGACTCCACTAATATTAGTCTTGTCGAAGATTCGGATTGAAAAGTTATTATAAGTTGGGTTAGATTTATGAACAATATAGCGTTGAT
>JALNWR010000131.1 GCA_023230795.1 Candidatus Cloacimonadota bacterium | reverse complement strand
ACTGCCCACGGCGATATCGATGAATGGAGTAATCCACGTTTTAGCATCAACAATATCAACAGCCTCCAAAATCAAAACGAATACTCTTTTGTGGTAGGAAATTGCTGTCTTACCAGCAAGTTTGACGTCTCTACCTGCTTCGCTGAAGCCTGGCTGAGAGCGGAAAACAAGGGTGGGGTAATCTACATCGGTGGTACCAATAGCACATATTGGGATGAAGACTATTGGTGGGGAGTAGGTGCCAAAGGCAGTGCCACTGGCAATGCTCCAGCCTACAATGCAAACGCTCTGGGCATATATGATGCACTTTTCCATGAACACAATGAAAGCTTTAGCGATTGGGCCGGCAGTGCCGGAGCCATGGTTTTGATGGGAAATCTGGCTGTAGCTCAAGGCAATAGCTCCCGCATAGATTACTATTGGGAAGTTTACTCCATTATGGGAGACCCCTCTCTGGTGCCATATCTGGGAATCCCCGCAGAAAACGCCATGAACGTGCCCGAGACCCTCTTCTTGGGCTTGGGCTCAATGGAAATAGTAGCCGATCCCTACACCTATGTAGCCATCTCTATGGATGGTGAATTGCACGGCGTGGGGCTAAGCGACGCCAGCGGAAACCTCATGCTGGACTTCGTCCCCTTTGATGAGCCGGGCACTGCACAGATAGTGGCTACCCGCTCCATGCGCAAACCCTTGATCGCCAATATCTCTGTGATCCCGAATGAAGGTGCTTATATCACAGTAGGCCAGATCTCCTGGGAAGACGACAATGGCATTGTCGAAGCCGGAGAAGTCATCGCTATGGACCTCACCTTTACAAATGTAGGAGTCCTGGCTGCAGAAAATCTCAGCGTTTCCATCCAGACTGATAGCCCCTGGGTTTATTTTGACGAAACCGAAACTACCATCGCTGACATCAGCCCGAATGAGCAGATCACTGTCCCCTCTATCTTCCTGGCTAATATCGATCAGGGAACTCCGGATCAATCCATAGCAGAATTCATTATTACCGTCACTGATGGCGAAAATGAATGGTCGAGCACCCGCAGCCTTACCATAAACTCACCTGATGTTATCATCAGCTCAGTCAATTTCTTCGATCCCAATAACAACGGTATCTTTGAAGCGGGCGAAACCATCAACATCACCCTCAATATCACCAATATAGGACACATGCCAGTGGAAAGCGGAAACCTGAATTTGATCCTGAACAGCCCGCAGGCCAGCCTTCCTCTGAGTTCCTTCATGGTTCCCGGCATCAGCGTGGGGATCAATATCCCCCTCAGCTTTGACGTCATCCTTTCCGAAGACATCGAAGATGGAGCTGTGATACCTCTGGGAGTGGCTTTGGATATGGGTGCACAGATGATCAACCACAGTGTGCTGATTCCCATTGGGGCCGTCCTGGAAGGCTTTGAAAGCGGCGATTTCAGTACTTTCCCCTGGATCAACAGCAGCAACCAACCCTGGACTATAGAAACAGCCCATGTGAATTCCGGATCATATTCTGCCCGCAGCGGCGCTATTGGCAACAACTCCTCTACCACCCTGCAAGTCACCATCGAGGTAGGGACAGAAGGAGAGATCAGCTTCTGGCGCAAGGTATCCTCCGAGCTAAATTACGACAAATTGAAGTTCTTTATAGATGGTTCAGAGATGGGCTCGTGGAGCGGGAATCAGGCCTGGGCTCAGCTTAGCTATCCGGTAAGCTCCGGAACCCATACTTTTAAATGGACATACCAGAAAGATATCAGCTCTACCGGTGGCAGCGATGCAGCGTGGATAGACGATATCAGATTCCCCCTGACCAGCAGTTCTGATGTGCCCATGGCATATACCACTACCGAAGCGGTCAATTTCACCGAGGTAGCTGCCAATACTACTGTGAGCGAGGATTTTGTCCTGCGCAATCTCGGTTCTGGAAACCTGGTAGGGACCATTACTATTCCTGCCGAGTTTACCCTCTCTTATATGGGCCAGAATCTGCCCAATGATTACTCTTATGAGATTGCCTCCGGCATCACCGACATCTATACCGTCAGCTATGCAGCCGGCAATGAAGTGGAGGATATCGAAGCTGAGATCACTATCATGACCAATGATACCGATCTGCCGTTGATCACCATCCCCATTCACCTTGAAGCTGCAGTCTCTAATTCAGACCTGATAAATCCGGCGATTACCGCACTGCACAGCAATTTCCCCAATCCCTTCAACCCCAGCACTTCGATTCGCTTCTCTCTGAAGGAAGCGGGCCCTGTGAAACTCAATATCTACAACCTAAAAGGACAATTAGTCAAGAGCCTGGTGAATTCCGAGCTATCCGCTGGAAATCATCAAATCTCATGGAATGGTAAAGATGAGCGCGGCGCTTCTGTCGCCAGCGGCATCTATCTCTACCGCATGGAAAGCCCAGACTTCAAAGCTACAAACAAAATGATGCTCATGAAATAAATAGAGCTTAGGCACTCCTTGCGTAAGGGGTGCCTTCTTTGGTTTTTTGCTTTTATCGTGTGTTATATGAGAAGGCAGAACTCCTAAGAACTATATGATTATAGATAAAATGGAGAACTTATGAAAAGACTCATTATGTTACTAAGCCTGATCCTGACGTTTGGCCTTGCGCTGAACGCCGAGCAGGTGATCATAGGCGATTATCCCAACGATATCAGCCTGCTGCAAGATAATCCCGGTGAGATTGGGTTGGAAATGACTCTGGGAAGTTTTGAACGTGAAGCTATCGAAATAAACGGCAACACCTACTATCAGCCGAGCCTGAAAAAGAGCGGACTCACCCTGATCGAGGGCCTGCCTCAGCTCCCCATTCTGGCTTCCAGTGTGATCATTCCCGGCACTGCGAATATGCAGCTGCAGATCATCGACAGCGAGTATATCGAGCTTCCCATGCCCATTGCCCCTTCCAAAGGCAATCTTACCAGAAATATAGACCCCGCAACCGTGCCTTACACCTTTGCGGATTTTTATCAGAGCGACAGCCACTATCCGCAGAATTCTGCAGAGCTTAGCTCACCCTTTATCATCAGAGACTTCCGCGGCATCACTGTGCATTTTTTCCCCTTTGCATATTATCCCGAAACCGGCACCACCAGAGTATATACCAGATTGCGGGTTCAGCTCAGTGAAAACGGCACAGACCTGACCAATGCCCTATCCAGCACAAAAAGCGGTTATGCCAAAGAATTTGCCAGTATATACAAAGGCCTGTTTCTGAATTTCTCATCTCCCAAATATCCCACTCTGAGCGAGGAAGGACGCATCCTGGTGATCAACCACTCCATGTTTGAAGATACCATCCAGCCCTGGGTAGATTGGAAACGCCAGATCGGATTTGACGTTTCTGTGGTAGATGTGCAGACCGCTGGCTCCACAGGTCAACAAATCAAGACCTACATCCAAAATCAATATGATCAAGATGACGGCCTGATGTTTGTTCAGCTCATGGGAGATGCTCCTCAAGTGCCCACCATCTCGTTTGGTGGTGGCGGCAGCGATCCTTCCATGACCCTTCTGGCCGGAAATGACAACTATCCCGATATCTATATCGGACGTTTTTCCGCACAGACCGTAGCTGAAATGCAGACCCAGGTAGAACGCAGCATCCACTACGAAAGAGATATCCAACAAGGTGCTACCTGGCTGGAAAACGCCATGGGCATTGCCTCCAATGAAGGGGGCGGAGGCCAGGGTGATGAAGGTGAATCCGATCAACAGCATATGGAAAACATCCGCACCAAACTTTTGAATTACGGCTATAACACAGTAGATCAAATGTATCAAGCCACAGGCGCTACATCTACTCAAGTAGGCAACAATCTCAACGGTGGCCGCTCCCTGGTAAATTATATTGGACACGGTTCAGACACATCCTGGGTCACCACAGGTTTTAATAATTCCAACGTCAATAATCTGACCAATGACAATATGTTGCCCTTCATCATCTCCGTGGCTTGCGTAAATGGAAACTTTGTGAGCCGAACCTGCTTTGCAGAAGCCTGGATGAGAGCCACAAACAGCGCCACCGGAGCCCCCACCGGCGCCATCGCCATTTATGCCTCCACGGTGAATCAGAGCTGGTCTCCACCCATGAGTGCGCAGGATGAAAGCGTGGACCTGCTGGTAGATGAAGAAAAGCAGACCATCGGCGGTCTTTTCTTCCACGGCTCCGCCCGCATGATAGAAAAGTATCCTTCTGGATATAGCAATGGCGCTGATGAATTTAAGAACTGGACTATCTTTGGCGATGCCTCTTTGATGATCAGAACCCAAGACCCCACCGAGTTAGTAGCGGATTACAATCCCGTGCTTTTGCTGGGGATGGATAGCCTCTCCCTCACCACAGAGCCTGGCGCTAAAGTAACCCTCAGCGATAATGGCGTGATCTACGGCAAGGCTGTAGCAAATGCCGCAGGTGCTGCCGCGATCAATCTGGACATCCTGCCGGATCAACCCATGCAGCTCACCCTTACCATCACTGCCTTTAACAAAGTTACCCACCTGGGCATTGTCGAAGTTTTACCCGCGGAAGGTCCATATATCATCGTAACTGATGTACAGATCACCGATGATAACAACGGTGCTCCGGAATTCGGCGAAATAGTAACCGTGCAGGTCCAGCTGGAAAATGTGGGCAACGATCCCGCTCAAGACGTGAATATCTCGGTCAGCAGCGTTGATCCCTTTATCTCTGTCATCGGTGATGCAGAGCTTATAGAAGATATCGCAGCCAATGGCAGCGGCTCTACCGTGCTGGGAATAGACATCCAGATCTCAGACTTTGTGTCTGATCAATATGTAGCCGCATACAGCGTAGTGATCGAAGTGGAAGGAGCCGATGATTTTGTCTATGAATACTCTATGACTATCAATGCTCCCAAGCTCGGATTTGCCATATATCAGGTAAGTGATCCCGAAGGTAATGACAATGGCCGTATTGATCCCGGCGAAACCTTCGTCCTCAGCATACCTTTTACAAATGTGGGACACGCCGCCGCTATGCAGGTGCAAACCGCTGTGATTATAAACGGCGGCAATACCATTATCACACCCATTGTCACAGATTTTGATAACCTGGCTATAGGCGTAGAAGCTGTCTCAATGTATTCTGTAAGCCTGTCTTCGCAAGTGAATCCCGGCTCTACCATACAGATCGTAGCCATGGCCAGCTATGGAGGATATACCGAAACCAAAGTATATAACGTGGTAGTCGGAATCCTCGTAGATGGTTTTGAAAATGGCTTAACGGACTTCCCATGGAGCTTTGAAGGTGGAAACTGGACCATAGATACTCAGGCTCATCAGGGCAGCTACTCTGTCCGCAGCGCCAGTATCAATAACAACCAAAGTACTGCTATGAGCGTAACCATGAGCAGCCCTGTGGATGGCATCATCTCCTTCTGGAAAAAGATATCCTCCGAAGAGAGTCACGATTACCTGAAGTTCTATGTAAATGGCATGCTCAAAAACCAATGGAGCGGCGATCAGCCTTGGTCACAAGTGAGCTATATGGTGCAACCCGGAACCAATACCTACCGCTGGGAATATGTCAAAGACGGATCCGTCTCCGAAGGTTCAGACTGCGTCTGGCTGGATGAAGTTTCCTTCCCCGCCAGCACCATCGAAACCGGCACACCCACCATCCTGATAGACAGAGACATCCTGGATTTTGGCAACGTCGATATCGGAGCTGAAGACTATCTGCCCATCACCATCAGCAATATGGGCGATGTCTCCATGCTGGGTTCGCTGCAAGTGCCAGAGCCCTATACTCTGGATCCTGATAACGAAGAGTATGTAGGAAACATAAGCTATGTCCTGGCTGCCGGAGAAGCTCTGGAATACAGCATAGGCTTCCGCCCCACTGAGGAAGGAATATATCCCGCCTATCTCATTATCCATAGTGATGATCCCAACGCTCAGGTTACCAATGTATCCCTGATGGGCTCCGCTATCCCTGTATCCAATGAAGACGGCGTAAATCCCTTAATCACCCAGCTGGGAGCAAATTACCCCAATCCCTTCAACCCCACCACCACCATCAGCTTCTCTCTAAAAGAGAAGGGCCCGGTGACCATCAATATCTACAATATCCTGGGACAAAAGGTGAAAATCCTCCTGTCCGATGATATGCAGGCCGGCCATCACAATCTGATCTGGAACGGTAAAGACAAAAATAATCTGAATGTCGCCAGCGGTGTATATTTTTACAGAATGCAATCACGTGAATATACAAACACCCGGAAGATGATCCTCATGAAATAGCTTAATAAAATATCGTAACAAACGAGCCCGAAATTGCTTTTCGGGCTCGTTTTCATTGCAAAATAGCAAATCCAGTTCTACACTTCCGGAACATCGCTTTAGGATAGAATTTGTCTTGGACGGCCATAGCCTGCAGATATCAAGAGTGAGGTCATCCAGAAGGTCATCCAGAATGACTATGAAAACTGATAGGATTGAGCAACTTACCCGC
The DNA here is from genome assembly GCA_023230795.1 of Candidatus Cloacimonadota bacterium. Classification (GTDB taxonomy): domain Bacteria; phylum Cloacimonadota; class Cloacimonadia; order Cloacimonadales; family Cloacimonadaceae; genus UBA5456. The sequence goes on along the minus strand of JALNWR010000131.1, from coordinate 858 downwards.
AGCTTTGAGCCTTTTGTCTATGCTCGGACATTTCATTTGGACATTTCATTCCATCATTTCATTCCAAGCTCATTCCAAGCTCATTCCATTCCAACTCATTCCACTCATTCCACACTCATTCCACTCTCATTCCACTCTCATTCCACTGCCAAATCGGAGTTTGGCAGCCTGGTTCTCCCTCATCCCGGACAGCTGATCACACATTAAACTACCCTTAATCAAGCGTTAACTATTAAGGCTTGATTAAGGTTTGATGAAGAGCTGATTGATGTTCTCAATAGAGGGAGAAAGGTACAAAATCCAAAGTTACAAAAATCAAATGGTCAAATGGTCAAATGGTCAAATGGTCTTCTTCTGATTGGCTTCTTCTGATTTTCTGATTTTTTGATTTTAGAACTAAGACCTGATAAGAGCTTAAAAGCCACCAAGGATTCCAAAGGCATTTGTGTCTTTGTGGAATATGATGGAGTATTGCACGTGGCTAACTCTAAAAAGATTCTCTAAAAAGAATCTAAATCACATTTCAATCACATTTCAAAATACCAACGCAATGAGTCCCGTGGGGACGGTATTGTGGATAACAATCGACAGCTGGATAATACCCCCGACTCCTACCAGGACGATATTTCAGATAGCAAAACAAACTCCACAAAACAAACTCTACACAATGGTCTGAGTCCTGTAGGGACGATATTTCAGATAGCAAACCAAACTATACACAATGCCTTGAGTCCTGTAGGGACGGCATTTCAGATAGCAAACCAAACTCTACACAATGCCTTGAGTCCTGTAGGGACGATATTTCAGATAGCAAACCAAACTCTACACAATGCCTTGAGTCCTGTAGGGAAGATATTT
>JALNWR010000130.1 GCA_023230795.1 Candidatus Cloacimonadota bacterium | reverse complement strand
TAGATATTTCAAGTATTTCGGAATATAGCTATCTCCGTTCTAAGAAACAGCTTGCGTGAATACCTGCGTTCAATACACAAGGTTTATCAATGACTTAGGTGTGAGAAACATTAGGTATTTACTGCCTCAGATTATTCCCAACGCGAAGTAAGACCAGTCTTGCACTATGACAGCGATACCGTCTTTGTGCTATTTCAAGGAAGCAACCGGGGCTATATGGTAAATACTCACAGCCTGAAGGTAAGCCAGCTACCTTTTTCTGAAAATGAACTAATCTTGGGGCTTAGCGAGAATAAAGAAGGTGAAGATTCGCTTATCCTCACTGCAGATCAGCATACTCTATATGGCTACAAATACCAGGGCAGAGATAAAGCAGGGATATACTGCAGTGCCAGAATAAAGCTGCCTAAACCCATTTCCCGCTATAAAAAGCTTTTTCTCATAGGCAGAGATAGTGCTGAAACATTTGATATCGGTGATGATAGTTCGTATCCTTCGATAAAGGAGAGCCTGATCGTTTTAGACAAATATGGTAAGCTGGAAATTCGTCAACTTAAGTCAATTGGTGATGATTACAAGATAATAGCTCAGCAGGGCTATTTGCTGGGCACTAAGTACGATGACGATACCCATACCAGTAGCATTATAGTATTGGATGTAGCCACAAACTATCGTTATAGTATTTACCTGCCGGATAAAGCAGATCCCAGAACGGTTCTTGTGGATAAAAAAAACCGCCAACTCTGGATTAACACCAATAAACTGATCTGGCTATGTAGTTTTGATGAAGCATTGAGCAGGGTATCTGTAATAGAGGGAAATCATTACCAAACTGTTAACGATAGCCCCAAAAGTCGGTATGGTTTTTCCCAAGAATGGAAGATCGGTGGTTGTGATATCTTTTGTTATGAACAAAATAAACAGGGTGGCTTCAAGCTAAAGAGAAGATTGGAAAATGCAATACAAAAGGGAATCAGTCCTACCAGGCAATTATTGTACTATAGCAGGGAAACGGATACATCCCTTGATTTATACAGTTACTCCTTCCCCAAAGATCAGGAAAGCTTGCTCTATCAGGGCAAACCCGGTAGTCGGATAAGCACTCAGGATAGTTTGCTGTTCTTACACAAGGACGATTGGTATCAGCTTTGGGATGGAGCCCAATACAAAATCACCGGTTCCTTGCAAGGGCTTAGTTCCTATCTGCGATCATTTCTGTTAGATTCTGATATCCCGCAGCAGGATATCCTGGATAAGTTAGATTTCAGGGTCCTTTCCCCTGAATATATTTTTGCCGCCCAGCAGAGGATTAGCCTAAAACTTGATGATAATGCTACAGGCAATATTTGGAGAGCAAATGAGCTTTCCAATAAATGCAAAATCAGAAAAGAGCGAGGTGTTACCTATCTGGATATACCAAGTCTTTTGATCCACTTGCAAGGAGGGAAGTGTGAGTACAAAATAATACCCAATGCTCTGGATCACTTCTATTCTATGGGCAATAATTATCTCAGCTATGTAGATAGCACCGCCAATGGCTATCAGATACGGCTTAGCAAATTGGAGTGCAAGCCCAGTGGACTAAAGGATAGCGGCCTGGTAAAACATGATCAGGATTTTCAGCTAAGACTGGATAACAATAATATCCCGAAAGTAGAATACATTACCGCAGGTCCTTGCATAGCAGTACTATCCCCCCAAACCGTTCATTATTTTCGGCAAGACGATTCGGGAAGATCAAGCTGGCATAGCGCTGACTTGAGTGAATTTGACTACTTGGGAGGAAATCCAGGAAAAACAGTAAATACGGGCTATGAGCTGTGGATACCCTATTATTATGGGCTGGTAAGACACTCAATGGTATCAGGAATCAGCTTTGCCTATGATGCCAAAGATGGCATACCCTTCTACCCGTTTATTTGGAACTACAATAAGACTATCCACTTCAAAGAGTATAATAGCCCCGAGGTGTATCAGATAAAAGACCAAGTATCTAATGTAAGGGTATCCCTGCCCTGGATAGAGGGAAAAGGTAAACGCTTTGGCACGCAAAAGAAGATACACCTGAACCACAGCTATACTGATCTGAGAATCCCTTTGGACATCCTAAATGTGATGTACCCGGAAAAGTGCGTATTAGAATATCGTTTATTAGGTTATGATGATAACTGGAAACAGCGCAATTTTGTCCCGGAGCTGGAGTATAACAAGCTAAAGCCGGGTAAATATCGCCTGGAGGTCAAAGCATACACTCAAAATGGTTATGTTTCTGCCAGTGCCTTGGCGATGTTTCAGATTCATCCTCCCTTTTGGGCTACCTGGTGGGCTTATCTGATCTACATCCTGGCATTTATCTGGATAATCCGCTTTCTTTATCTGAAACGTACCAGAAATCTGGAAGCCCGGAATCTGGCTTTGGAGCAGCAGGTTCGTGAACGCACCCTTGAGCTACGACAAAAACAAAACAAACTAACAGAATCCATAGAATATGCCTCTTTGATCCAGCGCTCCATGTTACCACCCCAGGAGTTGTTACAGCAGCTATTTCAGCAGCATTTCATCATCTGGAAGCAGCGTGACATAGTGGGTGGCGACTTTTACTGGCTGTATCAAATCCCTGATAGCAAAGAAGTGATGTTTGCCATGATAGATTGTACCGGCCATGGGGTGCCTGGAGCCTTGCTTTCCATAACGGTAAATTCGCTGATAAAAAGTGTGATCCAAGACCGCAGGATATACGACCCTGCCCGGATTTTTGAAATATTGCACAATGAAATGGGAGCAGCGCTGTATCAAGACATGGGCGACAACCAACAAGACGGCTTTGAAATCTCGCTGATCAAGTTTGATCCCGAGAGCCAAGAGCTTCTCTTTGCGGGGGCAGGCCATAAGCTGATCTATGGCGATAATGAAGGATTACAAGTGCTCCGTGGCGATCGCTATGGGATCGGTGGTTTGAAACGCAGAGAAAAACTCAGCTTCCACAACAATAGCCTTAGTTACAGCCCTGAAACCATTTTTTACCTGTACTCCGACGGCATCCTGGATCAGCCTAATCCGAAAATGATAAATCAAAAACGGCTGGGCACAAAAGGATTTCTGACTATTCTGGAGGATATCTTCCAGCGTGATATCGAGTCTCAAAAAATGGTGTTGGATGATCTGATCAAAGATATGCTGAGCTACGATGAGCAGCGTGATGATATCACCATCATCGGCATCATCCCAGGATAAAATCATCTGTGTTTAGAAGAAAACCGGAGAAACCTTCTCTACAGAACCATGAATTGCTAAATAGCATAGTATCCTTGTATCTGTATATGGCCAAAAACGCCAGATTTCAAGGACGTGAGATCGTATTTATCGACAGATTGCTGCGCAGTATGTTTGGCAGCGCCATCCCTTTGGATCAGATCGAGAGTGCCCGGCGGAGCAAGGTCTCGGTACGGGAAGCGGCAAACTGCCTGAATAGTAGCTTAAAAACTGCCGACAGGATCAAGATTATCCTCAATCTCATCAGCCTGGCCTATCACGAGCGAGACAGAATCCACGTTTTGGGCAGTGTGGAAATAGTGGAACTGGCCGACCTCCTCCGCCTGGATGTAAATAGCCTGGATGATGTATATAATCTATTTGAAGGCTGCACCGATCTCATCCTCTTGCCAGAGGGGATCGGTACACCCGACCTCTTGCAAAACTCTATGCACTGGGGCTTGGACAAAGCTGATATCCGGCTTGATGAAGCAGATTTGCATTTTGTGATGATAGAAAATCTGGTCTTGATCCACAATGCCGGCCCCAATAAATGCTATATTCTCAGCAAAACTCAGGAGCGGGCATTACCTGAAGAAGGATATCTCAGGATGCATTCCGATAGCATCCTCACTGTGGGTAAGTGGCAGTTTTCCTATAATGAGATCTGGAATATATACCGCAATAAACAGCAGATAAAGGAGCTGGAAAGCTATCTGCAAAAACGGATTAGCGATAGCGCCGCCGATCTGGAACCCACTGAATACTATATCGACATAAGCCTCACCGGTCCCACTATACACACCATGCAAAGCGCAGCATCCATCCTGCGGATCGCAAAAGACGACGGCTGGAAGATTCAGAGCCTCAGCAATACCATTTTCCGGCTGAACAGCCAGCCGCTATCCGACGACACTCCTTTTTTGCAAAATAACGACATCCTGAATATCGCCGGCAAAAACTACATAGTAAACCGGCATTGGGAGATGGTAGAAATCCCCCTGCAGATCTCAGAATTTACCGCCACTGATCTATGGTACTATTTCAAGGAGGGTAATGCCGCCCTTAAGGGGATTTCCTTTACCTTACAGCAAGGTAACATGATGGCGATAATGGGGTCCAGCGGCACCGGTAAAACCACTCTTCTGCAGCTACTTTTGGGTGAACTGGTCCCGTATCGCAGCAAGATCACCATCGACGGACTGGACCTGCTGGAGAATTACAGCTTTTTCCAGCCCATTATGGCTTACGTGCCGCAGGATGATCTGCTCTTTGCCAACCTTACCGTGTATGAAAACCTCTTGTACAAGCTCAAGCTTAGTTCGCAGAAAGCACTCCAAAACCACGATGTAGAACGGAGAATAGAAAACCTGCTCAAGAGCGTGGGCTTGTATGAACAGCGTAACATGATAGTGGGCGATGTGATGAACAAAAAGCTGAGCGGAGGTCAAAGGCGCCGGCTGAATATCGCCCTGGAACTGGTGATGAATCCCGCCATCCTGATCCTGGATGAACCTACCAGCGGTTTATCTACCAAAGATTCGGAAAATAGCATCCAATTCCTGGCCGAACTAAGGGATCAAGGTAAGATTATCCTCAGCACCATTCACCAGCCCAATGCCACTATCTTCGATCAGTTTGATTCGGTGCTCTTGATGGACAAAGGCGGGGTGCAGGTTTATTTTGGCAATAGCCGGGAGGTCTTTGACTATTTTGCGCAGGAATTAAAGCAGGTAAGCAGTGCAGATTTGCAATTGAAACGCAAGCTGAAGATGCCGGAGTATTTCTTTGATCTGATCGAATACTCCGATGCCACAGGCGGCAGAGCATTCCCCCCGGATTACTGGGCGGATAAATATCGGGATTTCAGCTTTATTGAGGCGATCTGCCGGGACCTGGAATCCCCCCCGGCAGAAAAGCAAAAAGTGCTACAAAGCAAGTCCCGTTTTGAGTTCAGAAAACTGATGCTTCTCATCAAAAGAAACTTCCTGAATAAAAGCCGCAGCAAGCTGAATCTGCTGATGACGCTCTTTGTGGCGCCTTTTCTGGCTTTGGTAACCGCCTTTGTGCTGCGGGGAACCCCGCAAGGAAGCCCCTATTCTTACTATGAGAATCTCAATTCCATGCTCTTCGATTTTATCGCTGTAATCATCTTCATCTTCATCGGTCTGGCCAATAGCATCGATGATATCTTAAGCGAAAAACGCATTATTACGCGCGAGTTAAAGCTTGGCCTCAGCCCCTTTTCTCAGCTATTTTCTAAGCAATCCGTGCTCTTTGTGATGACCTGCATCCAGGTATTGCTGTTTTATGCCGTGGCTGCCCTGGTGCTGGATATGCGGGGCTTTAGCTATCCCAAAATGCTGTTTTCCCTCTTGAGCGGAATCAGCGGTTACAGCATGGGGCTGCTCTTTTCCAGCTTTATCAAAGACCGCTCGGCCGTCATCAACATCCTGCCGTTGGTGATCATCCCGCAGATCATGTTTAGCGGAGCCGTGATCAAATTTGCCGATATGAACCCTGCCATGCGCATTATCAGCCGTAGTGAGATTCCGGAATTTTGCCAACTGGTCCCCTCCCGCTGGCTGTTTGAAGGCCTGGTGGTATCCTCTGCACGGCTGAATGCTTATGAACGGCACAAGGCTGCTTACCAGACCAAAATGAAGACCGCTACTCAGGACAGGAATCTCACCGTGGATAAATACATGGCTATGGTGGATGAATTTGAGCGCTATGAAGAGTCCCACCCCGAACGCCAGTATCAAAATAAGCTCGGCTCCACCGCGGTTCGCCTGGCACATGGTAAATCGCTTTCGGAAGACAGAAACATCTTTCTTAGCTATCAGATGAAGGTGGGGAATGTCACGATGGATACTGTAACCGTGGATGTGGTGGCCATCCTGATCTTCATAGTTCTGGCCGGCGCAGGGACCTGGCTGAAGCTGCGCTATGGGTATAGACGATGAATATCTACATCCGACAGCAAGATAACGATCTGTTTAAATACTTGAGCGACGAGGAGTATCAAACCCTAAAAGCTAAGTGCATTGTGCGCAAACTGAAGCTGGGTGAAGAGCTTACGCATCAGGAGATCAGTGGAATTGTGATGCTGGAATCAGGGATATTGCAGCGGCTTTCACCAAATAAAACAGCCTGTGGGCAGCTCTTTCCGGGGGAGATAGATTTTGAGCTGAGCGAAGCTCTTCCCTATACCCTGAAAGCAGTGACAGCTTCCCAGATATCCATCTTGAGCTATATCCAGAAAGAGCAATTGACCGATCCCCTGCTCTGCACCAAACTGGAAGCGGCGATAAATGATGCCCTGTGCCTCAAGATTATCCGCCTTACCCATGGAGAATAGGATGATATTGCACAAACTAAACGAACATCCCCTGTATTGCTATATGAATCCCCAAGAGATCGCCAGCATCGAGAAAGTGCGCATTGAACAAACCTTTATCGCCCATGAATCCATTATCGCCATAGGTGAACGCAATAGAGACCTGATGTGCCTGGATGAAGGCAGCGTGTCCATCCAGGTGGAAGACACTCAAGGGACTATCACGGAGGTGGCCAGACTGCATGAAGGAAGCCTGATCGGCGAGATGAACTACATCATCCCCACCCGAAGAACTGCCAACGTAGTATCCCTCACCGAAGTGGTGGCCAGCTATTATCCCTATGCAGAGCTTTGTGCGCTGCTGGCACAGCAGCCTATTTTGGCTGCAAAGCTATTTGCAGCCCTGAATATACAGCTGCAGATGAAGCTCCGCAGGATGCTGCCTGCATGAATGGCGTTCTGTAGGTTTCATGGTAATATCCACCCAATCCACTCATCCAATATTTTGTTTTTGTTAAAGTATAACAACCAAGCTCCTGCATTTCACTAAAGGAGTGGTCAACCGTTATATCCATATAATCAGTCCATTGGGCAGGAAAATAAAGTGTGAATTCTATGGCATCTTCAAGTTCGGAATTCCACATGCTCAAACCTGCATCTGAATTTAGAGTAAAAACAGGTGTGTCAAGTCCTAATATACTCTGGCATTCCCCCATTTTTTTTAGAACCTAATTTTCATCTGGTCTCGATCACGCCTTTCCTGTATATTTGGCCGTCG
>JALNWR010000129.1 GCA_023230795.1 Candidatus Cloacimonadota bacterium | reverse complement strand
TGGAATCATGAATCTTAACTGCCAAAAGTATAAACTGAAATACATAGGCATAGATGATAGCTAAGATACTATCATTAAGTTCATTATCAAAAGAGTGACTCGACATTTTGGGGGAATGCCAGAATTCTGCTGCATTTCGATGCATTCTCCCCAAAGACCATGTGACCTAAGGTTTACCAGTCTAAAAGAAAAGACAGGAGACTGTCAATCATAGATAATTTTGCTTGACGAATAATTGGAGCATAGATATTCTGGCATTATGATCATTCGGAAGCTTGCTGCCTTTTGTAATCATGATAAACCCATGATGCGGCAGTAGAACAGAAAAGCTTCCCACGGTATTTTTATACCCCAAAAATAGGAAGGGGATAGTGATTGAAAAGAATTTAGGACAGATCAAACAGTCTTTTCCGGCTTATGCAAATGAGCCTCTTCTTGAGAAGTATCCACTAAACTATATCAAATTTGGGACAGATGGGCAAGCCTGTCATCGTAGGCATACGCCGGGCATTACTGTGTACCTGACCAATATCTTCAAACCTGCAACCATGAGCCTCAGCAGGGCTGTATTGCCTGTAAAAAAAGCAAACTATAAAAGCAAAACCTATGTCAGCAAATACATCATAATTCAAAGGAGTAAACATGAAACACTTACTACTTGTTAGTATCCTGCTGCTCTTGTGTGCGGGGAACTTATCTGCCTTTACCGGCTACGATGAACGCGATAGCTTTTTCGTGAGACCCGAGCTGCGAGAGCCACCCGCCGCACCGCTGAACCTGGTCATTAGCAGATCGGGAGAAAGCATCACCCTGGCTTGGGATGAGGTAAGCGTTGCCGATTACTACCAGGTCTATTGCGGAGATATTCCTGATTTTGAATGCAATGCCGGCACCCTGATCTACACCGTTCCTGTTCCCGGACTGATCCTGGATAACGAGACCGGTACCATGGACCGCGCCTTTTTCAAGGTTATCGCTGTGGGAGCAGGAGCTCCTGTACCGGAAAACTTCGTCTTTGTCCCCGCTGGCACTTTTATTATGGGTGATACCAGAGATACGGGAGGTAGCTCTGAACGGCCGCCACACAGCGTAAGCCTTGACTCTTTCTACATGTGCAAGTATGAGGTCACTCAGGCTGAATATACGGCGATCATGGGCAGCAATCCCGCGCATAGTTATGGCGTGGGGGGGCAACTACCCCGTATATAATGTTACCTGGTATTCCATCCTCAAATACTGCAATCTGCTCAGTATGAATGAGGGTCTGATCCCATGTTATACGATTAGTGATTCTATCGATCCCTCCGACTGGGGTTCTGTGCCTACCTCAAGCAATGACGCCTGGAATGCTGCGATTTGCAATTGGGATGCCAATGGCTACAGATTACCCACGGAGGCGGAATGGGAATATGCCGCCCGGGGAGCAACTAACGATCCCGATTATCTGTATTCCGGCAGCGACAATATCGATGTTGTGGCCTGGTACAATGGCAATTCAGGCAGTACCACCCATATTGTGGGCACCAAAAATCCCAATACTCTGGGCATCTATGATATGACCGGTAATGTTTGGGAATGGTGTTGGGATTGGTATGGCGGCTATAGTGCAGATGCCCAAGACAATCCTACAGGTCCTGAGAGCGGATTCTCCCGTTTGCGGCGGGGCAGTTCCTGGTTCAATAATTACCAGAACTGCCGGATTACGATTCGGGCTATAGGTGCTCCGTACATCAGCGGCACCGGCGGCGACTATGGCTTCAGGCTTTGCAGATCAGCCTTGTAGAGCTATAGCCCTTCTAAGCTCTTGCCAAAAAGGCTATGAAATGGTCACTTAATTAGCGAGGTTTCAAAGTTCAAGCCGGCTACTCAGGCTTTTGGGTGTGCTCAAAGCCTGAGGCCGGCCTGGAATTTCGATTTTCAAGATTCTCGTATGAAGGTGATTCCAGACCTTATAAATCAGCTTTTGAAAAGACGAAGAATACTCTATCTATGATACTGGCATTCTCCCCCCAAAAAAAATATTGAGCCATTCTTTTGATAATAAATCCATTGGCTTTATCTTAGCTTGCATTTATGTCCATATATTTCAGTTTATATCTTTAGCACTTAAGATTCTTGATTCCGGCTGAATATGCTTCTAATCCGAGTCCCATTGTGACGGAATTTCAGATAGCAAATACCGACCAGTTCATAATCAGACTCTCGTAAAATGGGGAAATGCCAGTATCATAGATAGTTTTTTCTTGACAGGAAGTTTGAGCATAGATCGTTTGTTAAAATGACCGTTCGGGAGCTTGCTGCCGTTTGTAATCATGAAAACCCAAGATAAGGAGTACACATGAAACACTCACTACTTGCCAGTATCCTGCTGCTCTTATGCGCAGGGAATATACTTGCCTTTACCGGCCTTGATGAACCCGATAGCAATTTCATTACATCCGAGTTGCGGCAAGAGCCCGCCGTGCCGATGAATCTGAGTATTGTCAGATCCGGAGAAACCATCATACTAACCTGGGATGCCGTAACTGAAGATACTGATGGCAGCCCTATGACCAATATTTCCTATGAAGTGCATTACAAAGATATCCCTGATTTTGAATGCAATGCAGACACCCTGATCGACACCGTTTCCGTTCCCGAACTGGTTTTGGAGAATTGGACCGGCGCCACAGACCGCGCCTTCTTCAAGGTCATCGCCGTGGGAGCGGGAGGTGGGCCAATACCGGGGAATTTTGTCTATGTCCCCGCTGGCACTTATATAATGGGTGACACCTTAGGTGAGGGATCAAACAATGAGCTCCCCACGCACAGCGTGACCCTTGACTCGTTCTACATGGACAAGTATCTGATTACGCAGTATGAATACACGGCGATCATGGGCAGCAATCCCGCGTATGATTTTGGCGTGGGGGACATTTATCCTGTTTACAATGTGAGCTGGTATTCAGCAATTAAATATTGCAATCTGCGCAGTATGGCGGAGGGGCTTACACCTTGCTACACGATCATGGGTTCTACGAATCCCGCTTCTTGGGGTGCTGTGCCTACTTCGAGCGATAGCAATTGGGATGCAGCGATCTGCAATTGGTCTGCTAATGGCTACAGATTACCAACTGAGGCGGAATGGGAATATGCAGCCCGGGGAGCAACTAACAATCCGGATTATCTGTATAGTGGCTCTGATGATATTGATGTCGTGGCTTGGCAAACTGGCAACAATATACCTTGGGGCACCAAGCCGGTTGGCACCAAAGCACCCAATGCTCTGGATATCTACGACATGAGTGGTAATCTGTATGAATGGTGTTGGGATTGGTTTGATGATAGTTACTATGGCAGCAGTCCCGTTAACAATCCAACAGGTCCTATGGGCGGGTTCTGGCGGGTGTGGCGGGGCGGTTTCTGGAACGATAGTGCCAATCAATGCCGGGTTACGAATCGGAATTCCTTCAACCCTTACCTCAGCGGCAACAGCGTCGGGTTCCGCATCTGCAGATCAGGCTTGTAGATTTAAGGAATTCTTGCGATTCTTTATAGAACGCGGATTGGGCGGATTGAGGAGATTTACGCGGATTATTTTTGGGGTGGTATGGGAGGCTAAGGGGAGGATCTGTCTTTGTAGCTGGAGGACAGCCTGTGCATCCGCTATTTCCCACCCTTGGGATGCATTTGCTTTTTACTTGTCTTTGACTCGAGTTTACTCGAAGATTCGAGTCAGCTCGAGTCAAAGACAAGTTAATTGCAAGATAACCGGTAAGGCAAGGGCTGAGACATAGCAAAGAGTGAGCTTTGGCGGGAAGATAGTGCGGCTTTGCTTCTTGGGCAAACTGACTATTTCCCCCAGATAGTCAGAAAAGGGTTGACAAATATTACACGCTTGTAAGATTGACACACGGCTTGGCTAAAGCAAGCCCCATCGCAGTGTCAAGAGACTGTCCTGCATCAAGATAGGGAAGTTGTGAAATTCCCATACGCATTCTTGCATGTGGCAGATAGCTTAGGCTGTGCATGAGATAGAAGATAAGAAGGAGTTTAATCTGTTACAAAGAAAGTGATATGAATCAGCAAAAAGATAAGAAACAGATAATCCTCGATATAGCCACGAGGATTTTTTCACGTTATGGTTATAACAAAACCTCGCTGGACGAGATTGCAGCCGAGGCAGGCATTGCTAAGGGAACGGTTTATTACTACTTTCCCAGCAAAGAAGAATTATTTATAAACGTAGTGGAGATACAGGTCAAAGAGCTTGTAGATACCATCCGCGGCAGGGTGCGAGAAGTAGATGGTTTTGAAAATAAACTTCGCACTTTGGTTCAGGAGCCTATCCGTCACATTTATGAAAATATGCCGATATGGATGGATGGACTGAAGAGCATCCCCTTTTCCGGTCAGGATCGTTTTTTGAACTTTCGCAGGGCAAATCGTCAGGCCACGCTCGATCTGATGGCCGAGATCATGGAAGTGGGCAAGAAGGAAGGCGTGATCGACCCCGATCTGCATACAGAAGACACTGTGCGCGTGATCAGTGATTGGATACTTATGGGCAATTCGAATGTAGTGATTACGGATTTTGAGCGTTTATTGGCCCAGATCGAACGGGATCATGAGGCAATCATGCATGTCGTATTATACGGCGTTTACAAGAGAGGTTAAGATATGAAAAGATTTTTAATAGCATCAATAAGCCTGATCTGTATGGTATCTTTGGGGGCGATCACTCTCGAAGATAGCATTGAGATGGCAAGGGAAAACAATAAAAACCTGCTGATGATGGCGGAAGAGGTAAGCAAGGCGGATGCCCAATATAAGGACGTGCGCGGGTCTTTGCTTCCCCAATTGAGCCTGCAGGGGCAATACGGTCTTTCGAAGACCTATCTGCCGGATAGTGCCACCGGCGGCCTGCCCAGCGTGAGCAATATGCTGGCCGATGAGCCCAGCGCCAATGATGCAGATTATCTGATTGGCGGCACTCTGGATGGCATAATGGCCTCCATGATGCCTTCTTCTCCCAAAGATGAGGGTTCGCTGGCCATGCAGCTGAAGATGGATCAGGTGGTCTTTTTGGGCGGAAAACTGATAAACGGTATCAAGGCGGTGGCTCGCTATCGCAGCATCCAGAAATTGAATTATCAGGTGCAAGAGCAAGCACTGATTCTAAGTACCACAGAGCTTTTTTACCAGGTGCTGCTTAGTGAAAAAGTGGTGGCAATCCAGCGTGATGGTCTTGAGACAGCCCGCCGGCATCTGGCCAGAGTGGAGCTGCTCAGTCAGGAGGGACAGGTATCCGAATTTGACGTATTACGTGCCCGCCTGGAAGTGGCAAAGCTGGAGCCGGACCTATTGGCTGCGGAGAACAACTACAGTCTGGCTGTGTCTGCCTTCAAGCAGCAGATTGGCTACGAAGGCGAAGAGCTCGTGCTGGAAGGCGGATTTGCATTGCCTCAGATCGCACAGATGAGTCTGGCAGAAGCTCAGGCTTTGGGACTGGAAAACAGAACAGAACTGGAACTTTTGGACATCGCCACCGAGATTCAACGGATTAAATATAATGCGGAGAGAGGCAACTATCTGCCGAATGTAGCTTTGTCTGCCAGCGCGTCGCTTTATACTGCCGCAGATGAATATGCAATACAAAGGGATGATTTTGGAACTCAATATTCTGTGGGGATAGGCTTTAGTTTGCCCATCTTTACCGGATTTTCAAATGCGAATAAGATCAGCTATGCTCGCCATGATCTCAGCAAAGCCAGACTGCAGCAGCGGGATACTCAGGAGCTTATCGCTCTGGAGATCAAGCAGAGCTATCAGAAGCTTCAGCATGCCCTGGAAAATCATGCAGTCCAAGAGCAGAATATCCGGATGGCTACTCGCAATCTGGAGCTGGCGCAGATTCGTTACGAAAATCAGGTAGGCATCCAGCTGGAAGTCTTTGACGCTCAGATTATGCTGTCTTCGATCAGACTTCAATATTTCAGCGCTATCTATGATGTAATAGTTAGCGAACGTGCCCTTACAAAGGCCATTGGCCAAAATTTAATAGCGGAGAGATAAAATGAATAAGAAAACAATATACTTAATCCTTGTAGGAATAGTCGTATTTGCCCTTAGCGGCTGCGGCAAGGAAGCTGACGATGCCAAGAGCATGGAGCAGCTACACAGTGAATTGGGAGTGCCCGTGCGCACGAGCCCTATGGAAAAAAGCACATATCGGCAAGAGCTGAAGTATAATGCCACCTTAAGCGGCATTGAAGAATCCACAGCCAGCGCGATGGTGGGAGATGTGGTTACCAATATCAGATTCAAAGTGGGCGATAAGGTTCAGAAAGACGATATCGTCATCAAGTTTCCGGCTAATACTCCTGCGGCTCAGTATGAACAGGCTCAGAGCGCTTTCAACAGCATTTCTGCCATCCATGACCGCATGTACAGGCTGAAAGAGCAGGGAGCTGTCTCACAACAGGATTATGACAATGTGAAGACACAGTACGAGGTCAGCAAGGCAAACCTGGAAGCAAGCGAACAGATGATAAACGTGCGGGCTCCCATCAGCGGAGTGATCACGGACATCATGGTAAATGTATCTGACAATGTGTTTCCCGGCGCTCCTCTGTTTACCGTGAGTTCTACAAATGGCTACAAAGCTATTATCATGGTCCCCGAAGGTGAGATCAGCAAAGTGAAGAAAGGTAGCGCGGTAAAAGCCACTTGGGAAGATATCAGCATCAATGGAAAGATTACTGCCATTGCTATGGTCATGGACCCAAACCGAAAGGCCTTCCGGGTGGAAGCGAGCTTCCCCGGCCTGCATCCCAGGATCAGCTATGGCGTCACCGCTGATATCGATATACAGATCTTCAGCAAACCCAATGTATTTGTGGTAGAGCGCCATCACCTGGTTTTAGAAAATGGAGACAAATTTGTCTGGTTGGCTAGAGATGGCAAAGCCGTTAGAGTTCCTGTAACTACCGGACTCACAGATCAATTGGCTTATGAAATAACCTCTGGGCTTCAGGAGGGCGACGAGCTCATCACTGCTGGGATCAAGTCTCTAACCGAGGGTGCGAAAGTCCGCATCATTGAGGGCAACTAATATGTTCTTAGCAAAACTATCCATAGACCGGCCAGTTTTGGTCACGATGATGATAATGGTCTTCGTGGTATTCGGAGCGTTGGCCTATATAGGGATGCCGTTGAACCTGATGCCGGACGTAGAATTACCCTATGTGAGCATTATAACGGTTTATCCTGGAGCGGGTCCCCGTGAGGTGGAAGCTCAGGTAACCACAAAGCTGGAAGAAGCTGCGGCCACGGTCCCTCAAATAGATAACATGACGAGCTTTTCCATAGAAAACGTATCCATCATCATGATTGCTTTTGATCAGGATAAAGAAGT
>JALNWR010000128.1 GCA_023230795.1 Candidatus Cloacimonadota bacterium | reverse complement strand
GCCAAAAGTATAAACTGAAATACATAGGCATAGATGATAGCTAAGATACTATCATTAAGTTCATTATCAAAAGAGTGACTCGATATTTTGGGGGAATGCCAGCTTGCATAGTAACTTAAGTGCCGATATTTCGTCAAGGATTATCATAAATTTGGATTCGAAAGGAGGCTTATATTCAGCTAAGATCAAAATCCACCCTATCCGCAGGCACACAGATCAGCGAGCCGATGGCCAGCTCTTGCGGCAGCTGAACCCTGAGATAGTGGTCGCTGAGGCTTTCACTGATCCCGTTTTCGGAGAGTTCCACCACTCCTCGGATCAGGGGATTTTGCTGTTTTAGCAGGCGGGCATAATCCTTCTTCTTGGCAAGAGACAAGGCGGTAAGCTCTTTGGCTCTTTGAGTCTTCACCTTGCCATTTACCTGATTGGGCATAGTGTCCGCAGGTGTGCCCTTGCGTTTTGAAAAAGAAAAGACGTGCAGATAGCAGATGGGAAGCGAGCTCAAAAAGTCAAGGGTTTGCTCAAACATAGCCTCAGTCTCCCCGGGGAAGCCGCAGATCACGTCAAAACCTATCGCCGCATCCGGATACAGAGCCAGAAGCTCTTCCACCATTTCTCGAACAAGGGCGGTATCGTAATTCCGGCCCATCGCCTGCAGGACGGCGTCCGATCCGCTTTGCAAGGCGATATGGAAGTGTGGGCAGAGTTTATCTATCTGGCGGAGTTTATGGATGAGCTCAAAGCTGATCAATTGTGGTTCGATTGAGGAAATGCGGATCAGCTCGAGGCTGGGAATCTCTGCCATGGCTTTGACCACAGCGGCCAGGTCTTTATCCTGATCCCGATAAAGCCCGATGTTTATCCCGCCCAGCACTATCTCTTTATAGCCTTGCTTTGCAAAGAGCTTAGCCTGCGAGATCACGTCTTCAAAGCGGGCGGAGCGGCTATGACCGCGGCCATAAGGAATGGCGCAATAGGAACAGTAAAAATCGCAGCCATCCTGAATCTTCTGAAAGGCACGGGTGTGATCCAGCATCGAGCTCAGCGGCTGGAAGGCAAAGTCTTTGGCCTGCATGATATCGGTAAAGCAGTATTCTTGGCCGGAAAGTATCTGGGCAATATCCAGTTTGGCTTGATTGTCTATGATGTAGTCAATATCACCCATTTCAGCGATTTCGGTAGCCGATCTTTGGGCAAAACAGCCGGTAACCACTATCTTCACTGCGGGATTTAGCTCTTTCTTTTTCAGGGCTTTGCGGATCAGATTGCGGCTTTTGTAATCACTGCGATTGGTCACAGTACAGGTATTGATGATGTAGATATCCGCATCTTCTGAAAAGTCAACGATTTCACAGCCCTCAAAGCTCTGGATGATGCTTGCGGATTCATAGCTGTTCACCTTGCAGCCCAAGGTGGAAATGGCGATTTTACAGTCTTTGCAATTCATCAAATATAGCCGGGGCATAAATCTCGTGCTCCACCGCCAGCACCCTGCCGGCAATCTCCTGAGGGCTGCTGCAGTCTGAGATATCCACCGTCTTTTGCACGAGAATCTCACCATGATCATAAATGAGGTCCACACGGTGGATAGTGGCTCCGGAAAGCTTGTCACCAGCGGCAAACACAGCCTCATGCACCCTCATGCCATACATCCCCTGGCCGCCATATTTTGGCAAAAGCGCCGGATGGATATTCAGCACGGGGATCTTCAAAGCGGACAGACAATCCCGGCTGAGCAGCTTCATAAAGCCGCATAGAGCAATGAGCTGCGCATCCTCGCTGTGTGCAAGGGCGATGAGCTGGGCCTCAAAGGCTTCCATGTCTCTGGCGGGGATGATGCGCGTGGGGATATTTAGCTGCTGGCAGCTTTGGCAGGCCACAGATTTGGCATCGGTAAAAACTGCCCTGACAATCTCTACCGGAAGGTGCTGCTCAGCAAAAAAGCGGTAAATCGCTATGAGGTTTGACCCCCGGGACTTACCGCTGCTAAGAGTTATTATTCGCTGAATTTTAGATGAAGTTCCTGCCATTGGGCCTCATCCACTTCAGAGGGCGCTTGATTCATCAGATCGGTGGCTCTGAGCGTCTTGGGAAAAGCAATCACATCCCGGATGGACTCGGCCTGGGAAAGGATCATAATCAAGCGGTCCAGACCAGGGGCTATGCCGCCATGGGGCGGGGTTCCGTATTTCAGGGCATCCAGGAAAAAGCCAAAGCGGGGCCTCAGCTCGGCTTCGCTAAAGCCCAGGATATCGAATATCTTCTTTTGAATGTCATAACGGTGACAACGGATGCTGCCGCTGGATAGCTCCATACCGTTGCAAACCATGTCGTAAAGCTGCCCCTGGATATCGCCGATCTTATCGGGATCATCCAGCCAGGGAATGTGTTCTTCTTTGGGCAAGCTAAACATATGATGCGCCGGCTCCCAACCGTCTCCCTCTTCACTGGGCATAAACAGCGGGAAATCCGTGATCCAGCAAAAGGCTAAGGCCTTAGGATCGTATAGCTTCAGGTCTTTTGCCAGTTGATTGCGCAGATAGGCCAATACTTTGGAGGTCACATCATAGGAATCTGCCACTATGGCCAAAAGGTCACCCGGCTGGGCCTTGGCAGCCTGGATCATCCCTGAAGCTTCATCGGGGGACAGGAACTTGCTGATGCCGGTTTCCAGGCCACTTTCCGCTACCTTGGCGAAAGCGACTCCTTTACCACCCAGGTGTTTGGCTAAATCTACCAAAGCATCCTGCTGTTTGCGGGAGAAAGCTGCTCCGCCCGGGATAGCCAAAGCTTTGATCACACCGCCTGAGGCCAGACAGTCTGCGAAGACCTTAAATTCGCTACTTTGCAATATGGCACTAAAGTTCACCAATTCCAGAGCAAAGCGCAAGTCCGGCTTATCGCAGCCAAAGCGGTCCATCGCCTCCTGGAATTTGAGCCTCGGGAAAGGCAGGGGAAGCTGCACGCCCTGAATCTCGGCAAAGATGGTCTGCATCAGCCTTTCCAGAAGATCAAAGATCTGCTCCTGATTTACAAAGGAGAGCTCGATATCCAGTTGGGTAAATTCAGGCTGACGGTCGGCGCGCAAATCCTCATCCCGAAAGCAGCGGGCGATCTGATAATAGCGATCAAATCCGGCTATCATCAAGAGCTGCTTGAAGATCTGCGGACTTTGAGGCAGTGCATAAAACTTGCCCGGATGTACGCGGCTGGGCACCAGATAGTCCCGCGCACCTTCCGGAGTGCTCTTCATCAGCATGGGGGTCTCGATCTCATAAAAGCCTTCCGCATCCAAGAAGCTGCGCATCAGCGAGGTTACCTTGGCACGCATGGTAATGATCTTTTGCAGATAAGGCCGCCTGAGGTCCAGATAGCGGTAAGTAAGCCGCAAATCTTCATCTGCCATGGCAATGCCGTCAATCTGAATGGGCAGAGGCAGGGTGTCGTTCAGGATGAAAAGCTCAGAGGCATCGATTTCCAACTCTCCTGTGAGCATATCGCGGTTGACATTGCCTCCACTGCGGCGGGTCAAAGTACCGGTAACCGCGAGCACATATTCATTGCGCACCTTCTCTGCTTTGGCAAAGATAGCCTGCTTTTCAGGATGTACCACGATCTGGATGATGCCTTTCACATCTCTGATATCCAGAAAGATCAGGCCGCCCAGATCGCGGCGTTTGTGCACCCAACCCATCACTGTGACGGTGGTATCGATGTCCTGAGTGCTTAGTTCTGCACTGTAATGGCTTCGTTTCAAAGAGCCGAGATTGTCCATTATTTATTTGTCCTTTAGTTCATTTTAATGTCTTCATATATCTGGTCTATGCTGCGCACAGCTTCATCCAGAAAATCTATCATATAGCATTTATCCAGATATTCGTCGTCCGGATTGATGATCTTGTTATTGATAAAATCTGCATCCATCATCTGCATCGCCGCTATATTGGGAGTGGGATACATGATGTATTCAGAATTGCGTTTGGAGATTTCGGGATCCAGCATAAAGTCGATAAATTTGTATGCCAGCTCTTTGTTTTGCGCATTCTTCAGCATCACCATATTATCCATCCACATGGCAGCGCCTTCTTTGGGCAGGATGAAGGCGAGGTCGGGATTTTCGGCCATCTGTTGCAAAGCATCGCCGTTGTAAGCCTGTGCCAGCCAGGTGGTGCCATCCTGCAGCTCATTCTTGTAAGAATCGCTGTCAAACTGGGTGATATTCCGATCCCAGATTTTGAGCACTTCGTGCGCTGCTTCCAGAGCCTCGGGCGAGGTATCATTCACGGAATATCCGCTGTAGATCAGAGCGGCGCCGATTACTTCCCGGGCATCGTCCAGCATGGTAATCTTGTTTTTACCATCAAAGAAGGAATCTCCCAGGATGTTCCATCCTGCCGAAGCAACTATCTCGGATGGGACAAACTGCTTGTTATACATCAACCCGGTCAGTCCCCAGGCATAGGGGATGGAGAGCTTGTTTTCCGGATCAAAAGAGCGGGCTTTGGCCAGCAATTTGGTATTCAGGTTCTTGAAATTTGTGATCTTAGTTATATCCAGCTCTTCCAACAAGCCCAGCTCGTTTAAGATGCTCACATGGTCTCCGCTGGGAAAGAGGATATCAAAGCTTTGGATAGAGCTCTTCACCTTGGTGAGCATGTTTTCATTGGAATCAAACGTGCTGTATTTGACTTTGCAGTTATTGGCCTCTTCAAATTCAGAGATAAGCGTGGGATCGATATAATCGCTCCAATTAAAGATGTATAGGGTTTGTCTGTCTTTGCCACAGCCCATCAGGCCGATCAGCGTGATCAGCAGTATTAGGGCGAAGATCATAGTATTTCTTTTCATTTTAGCCTCCATTAGCTTAGGTTTAGTGTTGTTTTCCCGGCGTCCATCATACCTTTTACGGGATTGACGAATTGCAAAGCAATCCAGCCGGCCAAAAAGAACAAGAGCAGGGACAGGATGGAATATCTGATATCCCCGCTTACGTGTGCTATCCATCCATATAGTATAGGTCCAATAATCGAAGATAGCCTGCCTGTCAAGGTATAAAATCCAAAGAACTCAGCCTGACGGTTATTAGGCGTGAGCATAGACAGCATGGTTCTGCTATTTGATTGACTGCTGCCGATGGCCATCCCGGCCAGAAGCCCCACAAAATAGTACTCAAAGGCCGAGCGACAGAAAAAGGCCCATACTACCACTGAGATCCAGATTAGTAGCGAGATCGATAGCGAAAGCTTCACCCCCTTTTTATCGGTCAACCAGCCAAATAAAGCGGAGCCAATGATCGAGGTAACTTGCGCCAATATAAAGTAAATAAGCATATCCTGAGTATTCATCCCAAAGCGGGTGATGCCATAGATGGCAGCAAAGACGATCACGGTGGTGATACCATCATTATAGATAAAATAGCTGAGCATAAATTTTAGCAGTTCCGGATAGCTTCGCATATTTTTGATGGAGCTATACACCCTCCGGTAAGCCGTCTTAAAGTAATTTGTGCGCTTGGAAGGAAGCCGCACCTCCCCCAGCCAGAAGAAGGTAAAGAGGCTGAAGACAAAGAAGTGCACCGAGATCATGGGAAATACCCAGCGAACATCGTATTGGATCAAGATCAAAGAAAGCACCAGGGCCAGCATGCCTCCCAGATAGCCCAAAGCCCAGCCAAATCCAGATACCTTGCCCATGTCCTCCGGCGTGGTAATCTCCGGCAGGAAGGCATCGTAAAAGACATTGGCAGAATTAAAACCGTAATTGGCAATGATGAAGAAGATCATCCCCCGGGATATCTGCCCGGGCCCCACGAAATACAAGAGCGCGGTAAAGATCACCGTGAGATAGCAATTGATGAAAAGGAACTTCTTTTTGGAGCGGGAAAAATCCGCCACCGCACCCAGGATCGGAGCCGTAAGTGCCACCAAAGTCATAGAGATGCCTATCGCACGTCCCCAGAGCATCTCGCGATAGCCAGGGTCCCCGCCCACCACCACATTCATGAAATACACGCTGTACACCACAGTGACGATGATGGTGGTAAAGGCTGAATTTGCAAAATCATACATCATCCAGCCAAAGATCTGCTTATTCAGCTTCATCCGCTCTCCCCCAGTCTGATGATGCTCATTGGGCTAAAGATCTCTGCGACATCCTCTTTGGGGGCTGCAACGAAGATCTGCCCAGAGCCGGAGGCAAGCTCGCGGATGCGCTGGCTATGCCCTGCATCCAGTTCGGCAAAGATGTCGTCAAAGAGCAAGATGGGAACTATATTGGTGGTTTCTTGCACCAATTTGGCCTGGATCAGTTTGACGATGATCACCGCAATGCGTTTTTGCCCCTGGGAGGCAAAGCTCTGCATGCCATTTTCTGAGATGCGAAAGCTGTAATCATCCAAATGCGCTCCCACCATGCTGCGCTGCCAAAGCAGCTCTTTGGGTGCGATGCTCTCCAGATATTCCAAAAGGCTATCCTGGTCCTGAGCAAAAGCATCCTTGAAGGCGGGTTGATAGGAGATTCTGATCTGCCGGGCATTATCTGAAATCCTTGCAAAATCGGTTTGCAGCACTTCATTCAGCAATTCCAGATATTTCTTCCGATAGGGATACAAGGCCAGCAGCGCCTGGATAAAGCGGATATCCCAGCTACGTTTTTCGCTTTTGTTATGCTCTGCCTTCAGCAGGCGATTGCGTTGATCTACCACATGCAAATAGCCCCTTAACAAAGCCAGATAGGCAGGGAAAAGCTGAGAGATGGCAAAGTCAAAATACTGCCGGCGGATGCGGGGAGAGCCATTGATCAATTGGATATCATCCGGAGCCAGGTAGATCACTTTTACCTTGCTCATCAGATCGCTGAGCTGTCTGCTGATTACTTCATTTATCTTCAGTATTTTGCGGCTTCCCAGAAAGGATAGCTGCACATCCAGATCGCTATCCAGATCCGTCTTATAGCGTGCATTCAGCACAAAGCCATCGCTGTGCTGCCGCATCAGATCACTATCCGAGTGGTAGCGGATGGACTTTCCTATCGAAGTATAAGCTATAGCTTCCAAGAGGTTAGTCTTCCCGCTGCCATTGGGCCCGATAATCAGATTTCCCTGAGGCTCAAAGCCAAAACTACGCTGCTCGTAACTCCTGAAATCGTGCAGCTCGATACTTTGCAGCTTCAATCTTTGTTAGCGCTGCTTAGGAACGAAGAGGCATCAGCAAAAAGGTAATCTCTTCGTTTTCCTTATTTTCCTGGTTGTAGATCATCATAGGATCCTTGGAAGTACCCAGCCTGATGATTACTTTCTCGCTATCCACCGCTTCCAGGATGCTGATCATATAGCGGAAATTAAAGGAAACTCCGGTTTGACTGCCCTGGAAGCTGTAATCCTCCAGATTTTCCTTGGCAT
>JALNWR010000127.1 GCA_023230795.1 Candidatus Cloacimonadota bacterium | reverse complement strand
TTTGACAAAAAGTATTTCTTCTCCAATGAAAAGAATCTCTTTATCGAACTGTTGGGGCCGGAATTTGACCGTAAACGCCTTATCGTAGCCAAGGCTCTGGATAGCATCTCTGAGTCTGTGGATGTTACCGAATTTGAACACAGCGTGAAAGACTTTGTGGACCTGGTGAAAAACACCGTTCGAAACCAACGCAATGCCTACTCAATCGCCTGTGGCACCTCCTTTCATGCCACCAAGATCGCATCGCTGTTTTTCAATGAAATCGCTCAGGTCGAAATGATCCCCATCCTCCCCGGAGATTTCAGAGGGGAATATTCAAACTGCATCAAAGATAACGACCTCATCATCGGAGTCTCCCAAAGCGGAGAAACCAAGGACCTCATCGATATCTTCAACGACATCGATTCCAAAAACCTGAACGTGAGCAAAGTGGTGCTGGTAAACAACATGAACAGCACTCTGGGGCAAGAGAAAAGCGACGTGGCCATCCCCATCCACTGCGGTCCGGAGATCGCCGTGCCCGCTACCAAAAGCTTCATGAATCAGATCACCCTCTTTTACTATCTGGCCATCCGGGTGGCGGATATGAAGCTCAATGAGCTAAGAAACGGTCTGAATCCGGAAGAGATTGCCCAGGCAAATGCCAAGCTCCAACGCCGCTATAAAACCCTCGCCGATATACCAATGCTGCTAAAAGAAACGATGACTAAAACCGATGACATGATAGATAACATAGCCGCCAAGATATATATGGAGCCGTCCCTGCACATCCTGGCTACCAAGATTAGCGGCGTGGCCATGGAAGGGGCACTCAAGATCCGCGAGACCGTGCTCAATCACTCCGAAGGCAAAGAGGCCAGTGAATTTAAACACGGACCCAATACCATTCTTGGTAAAAACACCGTGTTTGGAGTGAAGCATGTGCGCAGCTTTGTGCGTGCCTTTAGCAAGATGATAGATGCTATCGATGAACAAGCCGAAGCAAAGAGTATTCCCCACATTGAACGCAAGGATATCATCAAGGCTATGGCGGACTATCTCTTTACCCACAATACTCCCTTTAACCTCTCTGCAGAAGGCAGCAGGGTATTCAATGAAGCTGTTAAAGATCAGGATTTCTTTGAGCCGCTGTATCGCAATTATCCCCTCATCTACGTGACCGGACCCGACAAACGAGATATCAATCTCACCATCTCGCAGATCAATACGCATAAGATCCGGGGTGCCGATACCTATGTGATCGCCGAAGAAGATGAGAATCTGTATAAAAACGCTTCCCTGAATCCCAAGGAAGGCGCTTATTACGGCTGGGGCTACATCATGCTGCCCAAAACCGGCGATAGCCTGATGACCTGCTTTTCCGCCACTATCGTGCTGCAGCTTTTGGCCTTGAGAATGAGCATCCGCAAGATGCAGAAGCTGGACCTGCTGGAAGTCAAAGACCACGGCGTGCATCCCGATGTGCCCAAAAACGTTTCAAAATCGATCACGGTGGACTAAGATCATGCGCATAGGATTTGGTTACGACGTACACCGCCTGACAGATGGGCGCAAGCTCATCCTCGGCGGAATCACGATTCCCTTCGATAAAGGCCTTATGGGACACTCAGACGCCGACGTCCTGATTCATAGCATCTGTGATGCCCTCTTTGGAGCTCTTGCTCTGGGCGATATCGGAACTCATTTTGCAGATTCCGATCCTGCCTTCAAGGATATTGATTCACGAATCTTGCTGCGGAAATGCTACGAGCTTGTGCTGCAGCGGGATTACCTCCTGGCAAATCTGGATGCCACCATCTGTGCCGCCGCACCCAAGCTAAGCCCATATATACCGGATATGCGAAAGCTGCTGGCTGAAGACCTGGATTGCAAGCTGGATATGATATCCATCAAAGCCACCACCGAAGAAGGCATGGGCATCTCCGGCTGCGGAGAAGGCATGAGCGCTACAGTGGTAGTCTTGATCAAACCGAAACCATGAAAGCCTTAGCCGTAATCGGATACCATCACACCGGCAAGACCTCCATGGTGCTTGCCCTGGTGAAAGCTCTATCTGCCAGAGGCTTGCGGGTGGCTACTATCAAGGATATCTACAGTGAAAAGTACCGTGCGGATACAGAGGGTAAAAACTCTGCCTTGCATATTGCTGCGGGTAGCGTGCAAACCTTTGCCCGCGGCTTGTACGACAGCGCAATGATCTATCCCAAACCGCTATCCCTGCAGGAGATTCTCCCTCACATCGAAGCTGACTTTCTGCTGATAGAAGGCATGAAAGATGCTGCTGTACCCAAAATAGTCTGCGCTGCCAATACTGCTGAGCTCGATGAACTGCTGGACGACAGCGCCATCGCCATCGGAGGCCTGATATCAGAGGAGATGAAGCATTACAAAGGCCTGGATATCTACAATGCCGAGCGTGACAGCGAGCGGATATGCCAGGTGGTGCTGGATAAGAGTTTCCGCATCCTGCCTATGGCCCTGCCCGAATGTTGCAGCCGTTGTGGCAGCAGCTGCTATCAGATGGCAAAGGACATAGTGCAAGGACGCCGCAGCCGTGATGAATGCGTAATGGACAGCAGCTCAAGCATCACTCTGGAAGTGGGCGGAAAACAAGTTTCCATTGTGCCCTTTGTGCAGGACATCCTGCAAGACACCATCCTGGCTGTATTAAAGAACCTGAAAGATACCGACATCAGCCAGGAAATCAAGATCCACATCCGGCCATGAAGTCTCAGGAATACTTTCTTGAGAGGGACCCCATAGCTTTTCCCCTATGGCAAAAGGCTGTAGTGGGCATTGCCGGCGCAGGAGGCTTGGGCTCGAATATTGCCATGCTATTGGCCAGAGCGGGCATCGGCAAACTGATAATCAGCGATTTTGATGTAGTGACACTATCCAATCTTGGACGGCAGGCCTTCACTCTGGAGCAGGTGGGCATGCACAAAGTAGAGGCTGTAGCCCAGAACATCGCCAAAGTCAATCCCTTTACTTTGCTGGAAATTCACAAGCTCCGCCTGGATGATGATAAAGTGCGCCAGCTTTTTCACAATGTGGATGTCATGATAGAGGCCTTTGACACTGCGGATGCCAAAACCATGCTGATAGAATGTTTCAGCCGATACTTTCCGGATATCCCGCTGATCTGTGCCTCTGGCCTGGCCGGCTATGGAAGGAGCGAAGAGATCAGGATAGTTCAGGATGGCAGCCTTTATGTAGTGGGAGATCAAAGCTCGCAGCTCAGGGGCGGAATCGCCCCCATTTCTGCCCGTGTGATGATAGTAGCGGCGATGCAGGCCAATCTTGCCTTAGAGAGGATAGCATGCAAAAGCAGCTGACTATAAACGGACATCTGAAGCCCTGGCGGGAAGGCATGACGGTGCAAGATGCACTGGATCTGATGAACTATACTTTCAGAATGCTGGTGGTCAAGATCAATGGTAAAGTGGTATTGCGTCAGGATTATGCCAGCACTCAGATTCCCGAAGGGGCGGAGGTACTGGTGATTCACATGATCAGCGGAGGTTGAGCAGCTTGTGAAGCTGTAAGCTGAGTCTGACCCTCAGTCCATCCTCCAAAAGCCATTCTGCCAGCAATTCCGGCGCCAGCAGCCTGGTTACAGGAGAAAAGTGAATAGTCCTCCCAGACAGCTCATGAGCCCTTACAAAATCCCTTGCAAAAGCGTAATCGATATAATTCGTAAGCACAAACTTCAGCTCATCCTGCGGCTGCAAGAGCTTCAGATTCCACAGCATAAAGCTATTCGCATGGCCGCTGCCGGGGCATTTGACATCCACTATCCTGACCACGGCTTTGGGCACTTCTTCCAGACACAGCGAGCCATTGGTCTCCAGCAACACGGTATAACCTTGTTCCAAAAGCCTCTGCATCAAAAGATTGCTATCATCCTGCCATAGCGGTTCGCCTCCGGTAAGTTCCACCAGCCTGGCGGGATATCTGCCCACTTCTTTCAGGATGCTGGCGATATCCATGCTTGTGCCGCTCTGATAGGAGTATTTGGTATCGCAATAGCTGCAGCGCAGATTGCAGCCGGAGAGCCGGATGAAGACGCAAGGCATACCCATATAGCTGGATTCCCCCTGCAAACTATAAAATATCTCGCAGATTTCCAGAAGCTTCACGATAGTCCGGCAGGCTTAAAAAGGCAGAAATGGGAAGTCTTTGTGATAGTCCAGGGCGGCATCGATTTGGTCATTGATCTCCATGGGATCACCGATGACGAATTTCTCTCTGTTTCCGGTTCTGAAGATGGTATATTCCGCATCCGCTTCGGGAAAGTGATCCAAGAGCCAGCTATCGCCATAGCGGGGAATACCATCCACCAGTAAGAGCTGAATACCCTTCATCTCCAACTCCATGAGGTTTTCGAAGGGGTCTTTCTCGATCTGATCGATCAGAAGCAGGTTTTGCGTATCTTCCGGATTCAAAGCTCCATAGCGAGGGTGCAGGCGCAGAGCCTTCGCCGCATTTTGGGTCACCATGCGAAACAGCTCTGCGGCAGGTATATCCGGAAAGTGCTCTCGGATGGTGGCAAATTCTGCGATCAGATTTACTCCTCCGCTCATAGTGGAATCCGTGCCTATCACTACATTGACCTGATGTTTCAGTGCGGCCGCTATATCCATGGTTTTGCCGATCAGATAGTAATTTGAAGTGGGACACCAACACAGGCTTGCCCCCACATCGGCCATCTCAGCGATCTGAGCAGGGGTAAAGGCGATGCCGTGGATCAGTAGGACATTATCTCTGAGCAGTCCTTGCTCTTTGAATTTGGCAAATTCCCCTTTGGTGATCTCGTCTATGCCTTCTCCCAGATGGATCACGAAGGGCATTTCCCCTTTACTCAGCTCCATCTCCTGCTCGGGAGGGTTTCCGCCCCACCAATTTCCCATAGTGATGGAGTGGCATTGGCGAAAGCGTCTGGGGACATTAATGGGCATGGCATCATAATACTCATCTTTTTGCAAAGGGGCATGATCGTGCACAGTGCCACAGCCGGAAAAGAGATTCTTATAGGCTCCCAGACGTGCTATAATCAAAGCCGCAGGCTCCAGAAGATCAAAGCTGCCATCATTCAGCCAGAATTTATTGCGTTCATGAAAGCTAAAGGAATCCTTCATATCCTCCACCCAGATATGAGAATTAGGGTAAGGACGCTGTCCGCCAGCACGTGGCACCCAATTGCCCACCAGATGATCGTGCGAATTGATCAAGGGGACGTAGGCTACGCTACGCGGCATTTCGATGCTCTGCTCTGTGGCATCATCTGCAATATCTGTGGCAAGATTTAGCTCTTGCCCCGCACGAACTTCATCGGGATTGATCACGCATTGGCTGACAATCAGTTTCATCTTCTTACTTCTTTTATTCTTTTGATGAGCATTGGCACCAGCTCAAAAAGGTCTCCCACTATACCCAGATCCGCTACTTTGAAGATCGGCGCATCTGGGTCTTTATTGACAGCCACGATATAGTCTGCAGAGCTCATGCCGGCCAGATGCTGGATCGCTCCGGAGATTCCCACGGCTATATAGATGCTGGGCTTCACGGTCTTTCCCGTCTGTCCTACCTGATGAGAATAGGCTATCCACTCCGAATCCACCGCAGCGCGGGAAGCTCCCACAGCTCCGTCCAAAGCCTCGGCAAGCTCTTCGATCATGGCAAAATTCTTCGCATCTCTGATCCCGCGTCCACCGGAGACGATTACGTTTGCATCCGTGATATTGATCAGATTGGTCTTCTCTTTTTCAAACGAGATATACCGGGTTTGGTCTTCTTCCAGTTCAAAATTGTATTCTTCGCGGATCACGGTTCCACTGCGTTCATCATCCCGAGGCAGAGGGTCCATCACTTTGTGCCGCACTGTAGCCATCTGGGGACGGTGATTCGCAGTGAGGATAGTGGCCATAATATTCCCTCCAAAGGCAGGCCGCGTCTGCATAAGATTACCGGTTTCATCATCTATGCTAAGGCCAGTGCAGTCCGCAGTGAGGCCGGTATTTAGCTTTACCGCTACGCGGGGGATAAAGCTGCGTCCCATCACCGTAGCACCAGTCAGGATGATGGAGGGGCGATATTTTTCGGACAGATAGACCAGCGCTTCGCTATAACGTTCGTCACGGAAGTTTTTCAAAGCGGGATCATCAATCTGTATCACCTGATCTGCGCCATGAAAGATCAGCTCTTCAGCCATATTACCGAGTTCATGTCCAAACAGCACTGCGCTGAGATCGCAAGATAATTGATCTGCCAGCTCACGTCCCTTGCCCAAAAGCTCATAGGATACTCCGGCCACTTCATTATTGCGCTGTTCCACAAAGACCCAAATGCCGCTGTAATCAGATTTATCTATCTGCTTCACGCTTTTCTTTCGAATCAGAATGGCATCAAAAGGACAGGCCTGCACACAGGCTCCACACAAGACACATTTGTCTATATCAATTACCGCGAGCTTATCTACGATATTTATCGCATCATAAGCACATGCTTTCAAGCACTTACCGCAGCCGACGCACTTTTCAAAAATAACTTCGATCATATATTATCTCCTGAGTTTTACAATATTCTTAGGCCCTGTCTTGTCAAGCAGATTTTGTTTTTTCTTCAGCCTCATTTCTGATTAGATGCGAATCTTGCCCTGTTTCCGGACTTGTCATTATCTGAAAAAACCTGGCTTTCATCGGCACTTTGCTGCCCTTTCGCCCTCTTTTAGCTTTGATGATGAAATTATTTCCTTGACTCCCCAGGCGGATTTGGATTATTATATATGAAGTGGAGGTACAAATGAAAGACGAAGTATTGGAAACCCGTGAAATCCCTGCGGAAGAGCAGGAACGCATCAATGATCGTATCGTTGATATGGATAGCACCAAGCTGAAGTTTTATGAAGACCTGCGAAAAAAGGCCAAGGGCTGGTCGCGGGAAAAGACTGGAAAGCTGGGAGGAAAAGTAGCTGAATATCTATTCTTACTGCCAGATTTCTTCATTTTGATCTGCCGCCTGGCTGTAGATAAGAGAGTGCCTGCAAAGCAGAAGCTGATGGTATCCGGCATTATAGCCTATCTCATCATGCCTTTGGATATCATCCCTGATTTTATCCCCGTAATTGGCTATGTGGATGATCTGGTATTGGCAGTGCTGGGGCTGAATCTGATCCTAAATGAGATCGATCCCAAGATACTAAAAGATAACTGGAGTGGCGAAGGTGATGTCCTACGGCAAATGCAGAAAGTCACAGCCGCAGCAGATCAATTCCTGGATCGCAATCTGATGCAAAGAATCAGACGTTGGTTACATAAGATATAGTAGGATGAAGGTCCCTGTGTTTTTTTCTTCCCGCAATCCGGATAAGGTGCGGGAGCTGCGGGAGATATTACTCCCCTATAGGATCGCGCTGCACAGCATGCGGGATTTT
>JALNWR010000126.1 GCA_023230795.1 Candidatus Cloacimonadota bacterium | reverse complement strand
TAGCTGTAGGTTACTATCTGAAATTCCGTCCCTACAGGACTCAAGACATTGTGCACCTGTCTGGGTCTATCTGAAATTCCGTCTCGATGAGACTCGTAGGGGATGCGCGTCTTTCCGGGATGCTATCTGAAATTCCGTCCCGCTGGGACTCTTTATATGGGTATTTTAGGCTGTGATTATGGTTCATATTTATTCAAGTCAAAGAATGATATATATGGACACAGATAGTAGCTATAGTGCGTTTATTTATACCTATTTGGATACCATAACTTGATTTTTTTTGGGGGAATGTCTGATTTTACGGGCATTCCCCCATTTTTACAAAGGATTGATTATGGTTTGGTCGTGGTTTGCTATCTCTGCACAATGCCTTGAGTCATGTATGGACGATATTTCAGATAGAAAACCTATATCTACACAATGCCTTGAGTCCTGTAGGGACGCCATTTCAGATAGAAAACCAAACTCTACACAATGCCTTGAGTCCTGTAGGGACGCCATTTCAGATAGAAAACCAAACTCTACACAATGCCTTGAGTCCTGTAGGGACGGAATTTCAGATAGCAACAACTACCAGTCCATAATCAGACTCTTGAAAATGGGGGAATGCCAGGCCAAATTTGTGTTGACAAAAACATTTGCAAAATTTAACAGTGTATTCATGAGATTTATCGTAAATCTAAGAAGAAACAAGGTCGAGGGAAATATGAAGAAACAAGCAAAATCCCAGCAGCAGATAGCTGGCTGCGGCAAAGCGCAGGAGCTGAGATGATATACAAAGTTCGGGCATTTTCTTGCCTGCATACGCATCACCCGGCAGGTGACTTATGAAATATACCCTGCAATCTTCTTTAAGGGATAATCATCAGCGCGGCACCGTGGGCAAATTTCTTGCCGATCACATAGCCCCGGAAAGCAAGCTGGCCATAGTCTCCGCCTATTTTACCATTTACGCCTTCAGTGAATTGAAGGACAGCCTGAGCCAGATCGAGCACCTGCGTTTTCTTTTCGGAGAGCCCCGTTTTATCTCCGCTATCGATCCCGCCAAAACAAATAAAAAGCCATTTCAGATCGAAGATGACAAATTGGTGATTCCCCTGGAACATAGACTGATGCAAAAGGCTATAGCCAAAGCCTGTCATGACTGGATAGAGGAAAAAGTAGAGATCAAATCCATGGTAAAGCCCAATTTCCTGCATGGCAAAATGTACCACATCGCCCCTGTCATAGGCGCAGAAAAAGCAATCCTGGGAAGTTCAAATTTCACGACCAACGGTCTCGGCATGGGGCAAAGCCCAAATATCGAACTCAATATTGAGATCACCGATGACAAAGACAGAAAAGACCTGCTGCTGTGGTTTGATGAATTGTGGAACGATGATACCGGTCTGGTTGAGGATGTAAAATCTCAGGTTTTGAAATATCTAAAGCAGCTTTACGCCAATAACAGCCCGGAATTTATCTATTACAAAACCCTGTATCACCTCTTTGAGCAGTATCTGGAAGATCAGGATGCTTCCGATCTTTTAACCGGGAAAGCAGGATTGTTTGATTCCCAGATCTGGAATACCCTTTATGACTTTCAACAGGATGCCGTGAAAGGCATAATCAATAAATTGGAGCGGCATAACGGCTGCATTCTGGCCGATAGCGTGGGCCTGGGCAAGACCTACGAAGCCCTGGCTGTGATCAAACACTATGAATGCCGCAACAAAGATGTATTGGTGCTGTGTCCTAAAAAACTAAAAGACAATTGGACGGTCTATCAAGCAAACAAGCGTAGCCTGCTGAATCTCTTTGCCAAAGATAGATTTGCTTACACTGTAGCCTATCATACGGATTTGGGTAGAAAATCCGGCTTTTCCGATGCTGATGCGCTTGATCTTTCCACCTTCAATTGGGGAGAATTTGATCTTATCGTAATAGATGAATCCCACAATCTGCGCGGCAACCCCAAAGAGCGCGAAGTGGAAGGCGAGATCGTGTATAACCGCGCAAAATTCCTGATGGAGAATGTCCTGAAATCCGGCAGTAAGACCAAAGTGCTGATGCTTACTGCCACTCCGGTGAATACCACCCTCAAAGACCTGCGCAATCAGATTTACTACATTACAGAAGAAACGGATGATGCCCTGAAGGACTTAACCGGTATAGATAGCATCGAAACCACCCTGAAAACCGCCCAAAAGCAATTTACAGATTGGGCAAAGCAGCACAAGCAGGGCGAACGTAAACCCACAGACTTGCTCAGTAAGCTGGATAGCTCCTTTTTCAAGCTTCTGGACGAGCTTACCATAGCCCGCAGCCGCAAACACATCCTGCGCTTTTATAGCGCAAACAAGGTGGGGTTTTTCCCCAAAAGGCTGAAGCCAATCTCCATTTATCCGGAGATTGACCTGCATAAAAGATTCTTTTCTTACGACAAAATCAGTGAAGAAATCCAGAAATACCGCCTTTCCCTGTTCAATCCCCATGCCTTTTTGAAAGAGGAATTCAAAGCCCAATATGGCGATGCTCAGATGCTACTCCCTTTCACACAGCAAGAACGTGAAATCCGCCTGATCGGCATGATGAAAGTGGGCTTTATGAAACGCCTGGAAAGCTCTATCCACGCTTTTGCCTTAACCATGAATAGAACCCTGGGAAAGATAGACGCCCTCATAGATAAAATCGATCGCTTTGAAGCTAACAAGATGCCAGAAGGTCTTTACGAAGTGGAAGACGACTATGAAGAGCAATTCGATGATGAAAACAGCGATTTTGAGGATCACTGGACCGTAGGCAAAAAGTTGAAATATCATCTGCAACATCTGGACTTAGACCGCTGGCGCGAGGCCCTTTCCAGTGACAAAGACCAATTGCTTTCTCTTTATAATGCCGCCCAGGCTATAGACCCCAGCCGCGATGCCAAATTGCATAATCTGAAAGAGCTGATTACAAACAAACAACAGCACTTTGTGAATGCAGGTAACCGCAAAGTCCTGATCTTCACCGCCTTTAGCGACACCGCAGAATACCTGTATGAGAATATAAAAACCTGGGCAAAAACCGAACTGGGGCTAAACACAGCGCTGGTTTCCGGAAGCACAGCCAACAAAACTACCCTGAAAATGCCCCTACACTTTGCCAACGATTTCAACGCCATCCTCACCTGCTTTGCCCCCACAGCAAAAAATCGGGATCAGCTTGACTTTCTACCCCAGAGCGAAGAAATCGATATCCTTATCGCCACAGACTGCATATCCGAGGGCCAAAACCTGCAGGATTGTGACTATGTGGTAAATTACGACATCCACTGGAACCCCGTACGCATTATCCAACGCTTTGGCCGTATAGACCGTATGAATAGCCCCAATTCCAGTATCCAATTGGTAAACTATTGGCCTACCAAAGAACTGGATAAATACATCAAGCTGAAGCTGCGGGTGGAAACCCGCATGGCCCTGGTAGATGTCACCGCCACCGGAGAGGATAACCTGTTTAACCAGGACCCCAAAGATGAGCATTTTTCCCAAGAGCTGAAATTCCGCAGCCGCCAGCTGAAGAGACTGCAGGAAGAAGTGATCGATCTGGAGGACATGCAGGAAGGGATATCCTTAACCGATTTTACCCTGGACGACTTTCGTATAGACCTGCTGAGCTATCTGAAATCCTTTGAACAGGAGCTGCGGGATGCCCCCCTGGGCCTGTACGCAGTTACCCCCTCTCCCCATCATGAATTGTGGGGTAAAGGCACCGATCTTATAATAGCTCCCCAGCAGCAGGATATCATCCGCCCCGGAATCATCTTCTGCTTCCGCAGCTTCTCAGAAGGCATAGAACACGACAAGATCAACCCCCTGCATCCCTTCTTCCTGGCCTATATCCGGGATGATGGCACCGTGCGCTACCGCTTTACCCACATCAAACAAATCCTGGAGATATACCGCTTGCTTGCCATAGACCGCAAAAGCGCCTTTGAAGAACTCTGTGATATCTTCGATGATGAAACCCGGGATGGGCAGGATATGAGCCGTTATAGCAAGCTGCTGCAAAGAACTTTGAGCGATATCCGCGCCACCCTGGGAAAGAAGGTAGGGCAGCAATTGCAAACCGCCAGAGATGGCATCATCCCCATCAAGAACAAAAAAAGCGAAAATAGCTTTGAATTGATCACCTGGTTGATCATCAAATAGGAAAAGATATGCAGACATCAAAACAGAGCATCAAGATGGCTATCAGCCAGAGCTTGAACCAGATCTCAGAGAGTGACTTTTACCCGGCTATCATGGATTTTTGGGCTGTCCTGGCTTATACCAGTGAAAGACAGCCAGAGCTTTATGAATACGACTATATATCCTTCCAGGCAGAATTTGACGCTAACAAGACTATCAAAGCCTCCAAAGTGAAAAGCGAAGAGTGGCAAAGCTTTTATCTGCTCTTCCAGATCACCGATAGCGAGATCGGCGATAGCTTCCAGACCGAGCTCTTCGACCAAAAAAGCATAGACCCTCTTTTAAAGTCCTATCTCTTCGCGGCGCTGGAGCTAAAGGGTGAGCACTATAGCCGCAGCACTTTGGCGGATATATCCCGGCAGATCAACCGCTGCTTTGCCATACCCTTGATCATTAGCTTCAAGCACAAAAATAAAATCTCAATAGCCGTAGTAGATCGCAGAAAAAGCAAGCTTGATAATACTAAGGATGTGCTCGAGAAAGTTACGTTTATCCGGGATATTCATCTGAAAAATACCCACCGCGCCCACCTGGATATACTCTATGAGCTCAGCATCCATTCTATCAAAGAGCGATATCCACTCTCCAGCTTCGACGATCTTCACAAAGCCTGGGCCAAAGTGCTAGATCTCAAGGAATTGAACAAGCGCTTTTACGATGAACTCTCAAATTGGTATTTCTGGGCCGTGCAAAACGTCTCTTTCCCCGCTGGCGAAGAAAAACAGGAGGAAAAGCGCAATTCAATCAGCGTTATCCGCCTTATCACCCGCATGTTCTTCGTCTGGTTCATGAAAGAAAAGCATCTGGTGCCAGAAGAGCTTTTTGACTACAGCAAGATCAAGACCATGCTAAACTTCAGCGACCCGGCCGACTCTTCATATTACAAAGCCATTTTGCAAAACCTCTTTTTTGCCACCCTAAACACCGAGATGAATCATAGCGGAGCTCAAAACCGCAGATTCCGCATGGAAAGTAACGGGAATTACAATCCGGATTTTAATAACCACTGTGTATATCGCTACCGGAAGCTCTTTGTGGATGCGGATCAAACCATTCAAGACTATTTTCTGAGTATTCCTTTCCTGAATGGTGGGCTCTTTGAGTGCCTGGATACGGAGAAGAAGGAAAACGGCCGCAATAGCTACATTCGCATCGATGGTTTTAGCGATCGGAAAGATAACCCGCTCAAGGTGCCGGATAAGCTCTTCTTCCAAGATCATGAAAAAGAGCTGGACCTCAATGAAGTTTACGGCACCAAAGGCAAACGCTACAAAGTCAAAGGCCTGCTTGGCATCTTGCACAGCTATAAGTTTACCGTGGCCGAAAACACACCCATAGAAGAAGAAATTGCTCTGGACCCGGAGCTTTTGGGCAGAGTATTTGAAAACCTTTTGGCCTCCTACAATCCGGAAACCAAAAGCACCGCCCGCAAGGAAACCGGCTCTTTTTATACTCCCCGCGATGTAGTGGATTTTATGGTGGATCAAGCTCTCACCGCTTACCTTAGCAAAGCTATACCTGCGATTTCCACAAAGCAAAGGCAGGACAACGAGCTGCGAGTGCGTCTGCTATTAGGCTACAGCGATGAAGAGCATCTTTTTGATGATCCCGAAACTGATTTGATCATCGCTGCTATCGATGGCATTCGAGCCATAGACCCGGCTTGTGGCTCCGGAGCCTTCCTTATGGGACTGCTGCTGAAAATGGTCTATATCCTGCACAAACTGGACCCCAAAAACGACAAATGGAAAGCGCAGCAGATAGCAAGGCTGCAAGAGCAGCTAAATAGTGCCAGATTGATCACGGATTACAAAGTGAGAAACGAACTGCAGCAAAAACTAAAGGATAGCATCGAAGACGTAAGCCATACCTTTGAGGATTACGATTATGACTATTCCCGCAAGCTGTTCCTCATCGAACGCTGTATTTATGGCTCGGACATCCAGCCCATTGCCATTCAGATCGCAAAATTGCGCTTCTTCCTCTCCCTTTTGGTAGATGAACAAAAAAGACCCGATCGTCCGAACCTGGGCCTTCGCGCTCTGCCGAATCTGGAAACCAAGCTGGTGGCTGCGGATTCCCTCATCAGGCTTCACTTAAGAGAACAGCTCGATATCTTCAGCATTGGCCTGGAAGATTTCCTGAGCGAAATCAAGGATATTCACAATGAATATTTCACCGCTCGCAATAGAAAACACAAGCTGGAAATTCGCCAGAAAGAAAACTATATCCGCCGCTCTTTTGCCCAAAACTTGATCAGCGATGGCACAGATGAAAAACTGGCCGAAAAGATCGCCAGATGGAATCCCTATGCCAGCAACGAAGCTGCCAGCTTCTTCGATCTGATGATAATGTTTGGCGTAACAAAGATGAACCTGGTGATAGCCAACCCTCCCTATATCCGACAGGAGGATATCCTCAATAAACAGCAATTGAAGGCCTCGGGATATGAAGTGTTCAATTCCACCTCCGATCTTTATACCTATTTCTACGAACTCTCCCTAATGCTGCTTTCTGAAGGCGGTGTGGCCGCCTTCATCACCTCCAATAAATGGCTGAAAGCAAAGTACGGCACCAAGCTGCGTAAGCTCC
Source organism: Candidatus Cloacimonadota bacterium (assembly GCA_023230795.1). Taxonomy (GTDB): domain Bacteria; phylum Cloacimonadota; class Cloacimonadia; order Cloacimonadales; family Cloacimonadaceae; genus UBA5456. The sequence goes on along the minus strand of JALNWR010000126.1, from coordinate 664 downwards.
TCAAAGATCAAGCTACCCTGCACTCCATTATCGATTTTGGCGGTTACAAAGTATTCGAAAGCGCCACAGTGGATACCAATATTCTGATCTATGAAAAAGGCACACCCCCCAAAAATCATAAATTCGGCTTCCTGAATATAGACCCCCAATACGATGGCACTGGCCTTGGCGACTACTTCCTGCTCCAGCAACAATCGATCTCCCAGATGCACCTGGAAGATTCCGGCTGGACCCTGGCAGATAGCCGCGTGCTAAAGCTGAAAGCCAAGATCGAAGCCAAAGGCAAACCCCTCAAGGACTGGGATGTGAATATCTACTATGGCATCAAAACCGGGTGTAACGAGGCTTTTGTCATCGATACTGCTACCAAGGAGAAACTCTGTCAGGAAGACCTCAAATCTGCTGAAATTATTAAACCCATTCTGCGGGGCAGGGACATTAACCGCTATTACTATAAATGGGCGGGGTTGTGGGTGATTGCTACATTTCCGGCATTAAATATCTGTATCGATGACTATCCGGCTGTAAAGAACTACCTTGCTTCTTTCGGGAAAAGACTTGAACAAACAGGTAAAAAGGGAAGTCGCAAGAAAACAAATAACAAATGGTTTGAGACTCAGGATACGATAGCTTACTACGATGAGTTTGAGAAGGAGAAGATTGT
>JALNWR010000125.1 GCA_023230795.1 Candidatus Cloacimonadota bacterium | reverse complement strand
TGCGTTTTGCTATCTGAAATGTCGTCCCTACAGGACTCAGGTGATTGTGTGGTATATGGATTGCTATCTGAAATATCGTCCCTACAGGACTCAAACGCTTGTCGGGTTTGCGTTTTGCTATCTGAAATGTCGTCCCTACAGGACTCAGGTGATTGTGTGGTATATGGATTGCTATCTGAAATATCGTCTTTACAGGACTCAAACGCTTGTCGGGTTTGCGTTTTGCTATCTGAAATGTTGTCCCTACAGGACTCAGGTGATTGTGTGGTATATGGATTGCTATCTGAAATGTCGTCCCTACAGGACTCAGGTGATTGTGTGGTATATGGATTGCTATCTGAAATATCGTCCCTACGGGACTCAAGAGCTTGTGTAGCTGGGAGGGCTTTCCCAAGTGCTAATCCACGCTTGTGCCTTCAATTTGATTTTAACCCAGTTTTAACTCGAGTTCACTCGAGGCTTCGAGTCAGCTCGAGTCGAACACAAGTTAAAATCAAGTCCAAAGTTTGGGCTTCGAGCCTGTTCAGAGCAGGGCTGCCAGCAGGGCTGCTTGCCCCAGAATCGCCTTGTGCCAGTGTCTGCCCGCTGGCCAGATGCAAAGAGCTATTCATCTCAAGAGCTGCTCCTCCCCAGAGCTGCTCATCTAAAGCGCTGATCACCCATAAAGAATTGGAATAAATCTTGCTCATATATCAGCACAGATATTTTTCATTTGACAATCCATCCACACTGTGGATTTATCCCTGTAATGTGGTTCGATTTATCTAAATGTGTGTATGACGGACTTTTAACAATAGCTTAGTACAAAGGAAACGTAATGGAAAAGGATTTTTCTCAGCTCGATACTATCATCCAGGCTTATCAATCCAAGCCTGGAATCCTGATCCCCTTATTGCAAGAGGTGCAAAACTTGCTTGGCTATCTTTCCAGGGATGCCTTGCGTTATATAGCGGAAAAGATGCAAATCCCCGTGGCGGATATCTATGGGGTTGCCACTTTTTACTCCATGTTCAAGCTCAAGCCTCAGGGGAAGCACATAGTCCGCGTCTGCATGGGGACTGCCTGCCATGTATCGGATGCTGATGAGATCAAGGACGCGCTCAGAAAGGCCTTGCAGCTGCAAGGCGATGAAGATACTACCGAAGACATGCAGTTTACGCTGGTGGAAGTGGCCTGTTTGGGTTGCTGCTCTCTGGCGCCGGTGATTATGATAGACGATGTCACTTTTGGAAAAGTCGCTATGGAGGCTATCCCCAAGATATTGCAGCGCTTTGCCGCTGGGGAGGAATCATGAGTAAAATCACCGTAAAAGTAGGACTGGCCAGCTGCGGTGTAGCCGCAGGAGCTATGGAAGTGTATGAGCATCTAAAGCAGCAACTCCAGGCTGGGGCAGACTATCAGCTGATGCGCACGGCCTGCATCGGGATGTGTTTTGAAGAGCCCATAGTGGAGCTCAGCGGGGGCAAACTGGGCAGGATCAGCCTGGGGAAGGTAGAGCCACAGTCCATTTTGGAGCATATCGAAGCTTACCGGCAGGGCAAAGTTCCCCAGGCCAATGTGATCCTCACGGATATAGATAAAGGCAGTCGCGATAGTCTCTTGCAGGAGCAGACCCGCATCGTGCTGAGAAATTGCGGAGTGATAGACCCCTGCTCTATAGCGGATTACGAGGCGCATGGAGGTTACGCCGCTCTGAAAAAGGCTTTGAGCCTGCGTCCTCAAGAGGTGATAGAGCAGATTAAGGCCTCCGGGCTGCGCGGCCGGGGCGGAGCCGGATTCCCCACGGGCTTGAAATGGAGCTTTACCGCTCAGGCCAGGGGAGCCAAGAAATATATTATCTGCAATGCGGATGAAGGCGATCCCGGAGCATTTATGGACCGCAGCACCCTGGAAGGAGACCCGCACAACGTGATAGAAGGCATGATCATCGGAGCCTATGCTATGGGTGCGGATGAGGGCTATATTTATTGCCGAGCGGAGTATCCGATGGCGGTGAAGCATCTGAAGCTGGCCATAGCCGATGCTCAAAGAAATGGCTATCTGGGCCGCAAGATTTTAGGAACCAATTTTTTCTTTACGCTCCACGTCAAAGAAGGCGCCGGAGCCTTTGTATGCGGAGAAGAAACCGCGCTGATGCAATCTATAGAAGGCAAGCGCGGTATGCCGGTGATCCGCCCGCCCTTCCCTGCCGAAAGCGGACTCTGGGGCTGCCCCACTAATATAAACAACGTGGAAACCTGGGCTAATATCACCTGGATCATAAATCACGGCGCCGAGGAATTCAAGAAGATAGGCACCGAAAAATCCGCCGGCACCAAGGTCTTTGCTCTGGCCGGAAAGATCGCCGGCAGCGGTTTGATAGAAGTGCCGATGGGCATTACACTGCGAGATATAATCTATAAAGTTGGCGGCGGCATGAAGAGTGACAAGCCCTTCAAAGCCGTGCAGATGGGCGGCCCTTCCGGGGGCTGCATCCCGGCGGAGCTGCTGGATACCACTGTGGATTACGATTCCATCAACGCCACCGGTGCGATAATGGGCTCCGGAGGCATGGTGGTGATGGATAGCTCCACTTGCATGGTGGATGTTGCCCGCTTTTTCCTGAATTTTACGCAAAGCGAATCCTGCGGGAAATGCACTTTTTGCAGGATAGGAACCCGGCGCATGCTGGAGATTCTCACCCGCATCACAGAAGGAGAAGGCACTATAGAAGACATTGAAAAGCTGCAGGATCTGGCTGCCAACATCACCAAAGGCTCGCTCTGCGGACTGGGGCAGACCGCTCCCAATCCAGTGCTTACCACCCTGCGCTACTTTGAAGATGAATATCTGGCGCATATACAGGACAAACGCTGCCCGGCCGGAGTATGCTCTGCGCTGATCAGATACGAGATTTTGCCGGACAAATGCATCGGCTGCACCGCCTGCGCAAAGGTCTGCCCGCCCCAGTGCATCACCGGAAAAGTAAAAGAAATCCATATAATCAATCAGGACTTGTGCATACACTGCGGTGCCTGCTACTCGGCCTGTAAATTTAACGCGATCACGAAAGGATAAAGTCAATGCAAGTAGTATTGAATGGAAAAACTGTTCAAGCCTCGGAAGGAATGACCATTTTGGACCTCGCTACCCGCGAAGGCATAGCCATTCCCACCCTCTGTCATGATAAGGAACTGAATCCCAGCGGCTCTTGCTGGGTATGTGCAGTGAAGGTGGAAGGCCGCCGCGGATTTGTAACTTCTTGCGGCACAAAAATCACCCCGGGAATGAAGATTACCACAGACGATACAGAGATTCATGCGGCCCGGAAAATGGCGCTGGAACTGCTGATCAGCGATCATTATGCGGATTGTGAAGCTCCCTGCAAGCTGGCCTGCCCGGACGAAGTGGATGTGCAGACCTATGTATCCCTGATCGCCAATGGCAAATATCATGAAGCGGTGAAGGTGATCAAAGACACCCTGCCCATGCCGCTCTCCATCGGGCGTGTGTGTCCGGCTTTTTGTGAAGTGGAATGCCGCCGCAAGATAGTGGACGAACCCATTGCCATCCGTGAGCTCAAGCGCTATGCCGCCGATGAAGACTTGGAAGACTTTTGGCAATACATCCCAGAAAAAAAGCCGGATAACGGTAAAAAGGTGGCCATCATCGGAGGTGGTCCCAGCGGCTTGACCTGTGGCTATTACCTTAGTTTTGAGGGTTTTGAAGTGCATCTTTTTGAAGCGGAAGAGGCCTGTGGGGGCTGGCTGAGATATGGCATTCCCGAATATCGCCTGCCCAAGGAGATCCTGGATAAAGAAATCGAGCTGATGTGTATGGGCGGAATGCAGATACACTATGGCATGGCTTTGGGTAAAGAGCTAAATCTCAGCGAACTCAGCCGGGACTACGATGCCGTGTATCTGGCTGTGGGAGCGCAGAATGCGGTGCCCATGCCGGTGCCGGGAAGTGAGCTGGGCGGATGCTATCTGGGTGTGGATTTTCTGAAAAGTCACGCCAAAGGACAAACCATGCCCCTAGGCAAAAAGGTAGCCGTAGTGGGCGGAGGAAATACCGCCATAGATTGTGCCAGAACCGCTATCCGTCTGGGCTGTGACGTGAGCGTTTTCTACCGCCGTACCAAAGCCGAAATGCCCGCCGAGGAATTTGAGATCGAAGCGGCTATCCAGGAAGGAGTGAACTTTCATTTCCTGACCAATCCCGTGGAATATCTGGGTATAAAGTGCAAGCTCAAAGAAATCAAGGTAGAGAAAATGCGGCTGGGCGAACCGGATAAAAGCGGCAGGAAACGTCCTGAGCCTACCGGAGAGTTTTTCAGTGAAGAATTTGACAGCATCATCGCCGCCATCTCGCAGGTGCCGGATGTGAGCGCTTTCAGCAAAGCAGAAAATGAGGTAGAAGGAAAAATGCTGCCCATCTCCCGCTGGCAAACCGCAATAGTGGATGAAGCTACCATGTACAGCGGCATCGCCAATGTCTTTGCCGGAGGTGATTTTCAAAGAGGTGCAGCTACCGCTATCGAAGCTATAGCGGATGGGCGCAAAGCCTCTGCTGCCATCCAGAGCTATCTTTTGAAGGGAGAGCTGCCAAGGCCAAAATTTGTCTTCCTCTCCCAAAAAGCCCGCAAGCTGGAAGATGTATCCCCCGAGGAATATGAGATATTTGCTCCCGAGCCGCGCGTGCAGATGCCGGAAATTCCTCTGGAAAAGGCTATCAGCACGTTTAAGGAAGTGGAAAAAGGCTTTTCGGAGAAGCAAGCCAGAAAAGAAGCAGACCGCTGTCTGGAATGCGGCTGCCAGGTGAACGACACCTGTTCGCTGAGAGACTACTGCAGTCAGTATGAGGTTGAGCTGGACCGCTTTATGGGCAGCATCTCCCGCCATCCTATAGATTATACCCATCCTTATATAGTGCGCGATGCTAATAAGTGCATCAATTGCGGCCGCTGCATCCGGACTTGCGCCGAGATTCAGGGTGCCAACGTCCTGGGCTTCATTTATCGGGGTTTTGCGGCGATCGTGGCTCCGGAATTTGGGGAATCTCTCACTCAAACAAATTGTGTGGCCTGTGGAAAATGCACCGACGTCTGCCCTGTGGGAGCTTTGGTGGAGCGCAATCTGAATTACAAGCTCAACCCCAGGCCCAAAGAAGATATATTGCAAAATTGCGGACTCTGCGGTGTGGGATGTAAGATTCAGGTAGAGATACAGGCCGGGGAAGTAGTTCGCATCACCACTCCGGAGCATGAGCCCGGATTCAACGGTAAAAACCTGTGTTTCAAAGGCCGTTTCGGCTGGCAGTCTCTGGATGGAAAGCTGCGGCAGCCTTTGATCAAGCGGGGCGATAAGTATCAGGAAATCAGCTGGAAAGAGGCCACCTTCGAGCTTCAGAGCCGGCTGGGGCAAGCCCGGAGCAAAAGCATAGAAATCACCCCTCATATCACCTGTGAAGAGATGCTTATGGCAGAGAGGATAGCCGAGAGTCTGGGAGAGGGACTGCTGGCGAATCCGGATTATTTTGCCTTTAGTGACCAGTGGCTGGATACAGTGCCCAAAGAGTATGCCTTTGGCCTTTTGGACGATCATCGCGATTATGTGGTGGTAGGAAATATAAATTGTACGCTTCGCAGCATGATCCGGCTGCAGCAACTTCAGGGCAAAAGCCTGAGCCTGGTAGCGTATCCTCCGGGAAGACCTTTTGCCAAATTTGCCGATCTCAAGGTGGATAAGCTCGAGGATCTGCCCAGAAACGAGTATCAGTTCTATATTTACAATCAAAACCGCATTTCAGAGAGCGATGCTGCCGAGCTCTGGCGCTTGGCGGGCAGCAATCAGCAGGTTTTTGTAACCACGGATTTTGCAAATCACGGCGCTTTTCTGAATATGGGAGCAAAGCCAGTGCAGGCCGGACGGGTGGATTTTGCCCTGTGTTATGGGCAGGTTCCGGCTTCCAATGCCGAGTACAAAGTGGCGATCACACCTTATATGCCAGAGAGCGATCTGGCCGATCTCATCCTGCCCGGGCCAAATTTCCTGGAGATAGAAGGCTGCGCTATCGGCGATAATGGAGAAATATCCCGTTTTGTGAATCCCACCAGGTCTATACTCATCAATGAACTGATGCGGCTCTTCTATCAGCTGAATCTGATCTCGCCGGCTACTGCGGATATGCCGCATTGGAACAACCTGGCTAAGGGCTTGCTGGTTAAAATGAGCCAAAGGGCGGCTAAACATTATGAAGCTCTGGGGGACCAAGCTTTGCGCCAAGAGAAGGTGCGCTCTGATTCTACTATTGAGAGGTATCTGGACGAGCTGTATCTGCTTCGGAAAATACCGGTAGAATTCGGCTGGAACCGTAAAGAGTAGCTGAGAAGGAGAGGGCTACTGCCCGGACTTTAAGCCCTGATCTATCTCCTGCATCTGCTGTTGAGCAATATCTATAAATATCTGCGCCTGGCAGTCTTGAAAGAGCTGTAAGGCCTTGCTCAGCTTTTCTTTGGCGGCGGGCAGGTTACTTTCATCCTTTTCGGTCATGGCATAATTGAAGTAAGCTCTGCCCAGGCCGTCTTTGTCGCCCACTTCCGAGAGCATTGAGATCTGCTGATCGTAGTACTCTCTGGCCAGGGCAAAGTCTTTGTCAGCTTTGGCTACATTGCCCAGATTGCCCAGGGTATGAGCGATGCCCTCGGTATCCTTGAGCTCTTTTTGCAGGATCAGATTCATGTCGTAGATAGCCTTGGCTTCGGTGAATCTATCCTGACGGTAATTGATATCGCCCAGGGCATCATAGCAGAAGGAGCGTCCTACCAGGTCTCCGCTCTGCTCATAGATTTTAAGCGTATCTTCAAAGTATTTGCGGGCTTCATCGTAGCGCTCCAGATAGTAATTCGCTTCCCCGATATTGTATAGCACGGTGCCTTCCAGATTTACGTTTCCTACCAGGCGGGTGGTCTGGAGGCTGATCTGATACATCTGTAGGGCCTTTTCGATCTCACCTTCATTGCGGTGCAAAGTGCCCAGGTCCATAATGATCTTGCTATAGCCATTGCGATCTCCGATCTTTTCGCAGATCTGCAGGGCCTCTTCATAGTGCTTGCGGGCTTGCTTTTTGTCTCCGGTGCGTGAGGCTACTATGCCCAGTCCGTGCAGGGCTATCCTGCGGTGTATGGGCTCGCCGCTTTGTTCGCTCAGCTGGCGCAGTTGATTGTAATACTCGGTAGCCTTTGCGTAGTCGCTGCGCATATTGTACATCATAGCCATGGTGGTGAGGTAGTCTCCTTGCAGTTTATGGTCTGTCTGGCTCTTTAACAGCTCGCGCAATCTGCCGGCTTGCGCTTCGAATTCTTCCATGCGGTTCAGAAATTGCAGGGCGTCCATATAGCGTAGGCTGATGCTGGCTTTGAAGAAGTCATCCGTGAGGCTGGGGTATATTTTGGGGACGTATTCGGCTACTTCGCGGTTCAGCCCTTGCAAGATGTAGAGCCGGACTTTTTGCAGATGAAAGTCGCCATCCAGCAGCTCTTTGTGCTCTTGAGCAAGTTCATCTATCAGCAGGAGGCCG